>RFLK01000002.1 GCA_003694525.1 Candidatus Woesearchaeota archaeon | reverse complement strand
GCATCACCAAGAGCAAGCATAGGACTAATACTCGCATCAAAAGCAAGAGCGCTAATTGAAGGGAGAAAGTTTGTCTCAAAGAAGGACGTCAATGCAATGGCCTATCCGATATTAAGGCACAGGATAATATTGAGCTTTGAAGCAGAGAGGCAGAATATGCACGCAGATGATGTCATAAAGACCCTCCTGAGATGATAGATACGGACTTTCTACACCAGCTGGACAGGTTCTCATTGATCATAACAAAGAGGATAACATCGAATTATGTTGGAGAGAGAAAAAGCGCTGCAACAGGCCACGGCCTAATCTTCAAGGACCATATAATATACGAGCCGGGAGAGGACTTCAGAACGATAGACTGGAAGCTTTATGCGCGAACTGACAAGCTTTTTGTCAAAAGGTTTGAAGAAGAGCGAAACCTTACAGTCCACGTAATACTAGACTTTTCGGCATCGATGAACTTTGGAAAAAAAGAGACCAAGGCAGAATACGGAGCCAAAATAGGCGTAGGATTTGCATACCTTGCGCTCAAGAACAACGAGAGATTTGTGCTCTCAACTTTCTCAGACAGCCTGGAAGTGTTCAAGCCCAAAAAAGGCAGGTCCCAGCTTGCCAACCTTGTGGCTTACTTGAACAGCAAAAAGCCCAAAGGCACTGCAACAATAGACGTTTCACTCTCAAGCTACAAGAGCCTGGTGAAAACGAAAAGCTACATAGTAATAATATCTGACTTCCTATACCCGATAGAACAGATAAGCACTGCACTGCACAAGTTCAAAGGACACCAAGTTCTCTTAATACAAGTTCTTGACCAGATAGAACGCGACCTCAACATAAAAGGAGATTTCAAGCTGAAGGATCTTGAAAGCAAAAGCGTTCTTAGAACATTCATAAACCCTTTCATCAGAAAGAAATACAAAAGCATGCTCTCAGAGCACAACGGGAAAATACGAGAGGCTTGCACAGCAGTTGGCGCAAAATTCTATGAGGCAAGCACAGGCCAGAACATATTCGACGTCTTTTACGATGTTCTGAGAATGTAATTTATTGGAATGTAATTTATTGAAACTATCTCCACTCAAACTTTGAGACGCAAATACTGTGCCCCCAGCGAGCCACCTCAAAGCGACCATGGTCCTCGAGCCCGTATTTTTCCAGCGCTAACGCCTGCTTTCCTGTAAGCTTTACAATCTCAGGACCGTTCAAAGTCTCCCTGACAAGCCTTTTCTCAAGTTTGAAGGGAGTATAATACAAACAGGGCTTGGTCTTTTCCACAATCTCATCTATGAGCGGTTTTGCAAGCGAGGAGTGAGCAAAGTAGACTCTTGCCCCCCATATCTTTGCAAGCTGAGCGATTATCATAAAGGGGTTGAACCGTATCTTGTCAACCTCGGGGATGAGCATCATCGGCTTGTTTACAAACCAGTCTATTTTCCTGCGATCCCTTGCTTTTTCAATATTGCTATAAGCAAACAAAATCTTGAGCCCATTATTCTTCAAAGACAAGCAATTGCTGTTTGTCTTTTTCACCCTGTCTTTTGCATTGATGCCGAAATTGAAGCTGTACATGTTCATTGCAGATCTGGAATTTAGCTTTCTCCTGTGGAAAAACATGATAGACCTTGCCGCCCTGTTCCTTGCAAGATAAACTCCAGGAAAGGAAGTCTCATAAGACAGTATTCTCCTGGGGTGCTCTTGAATGTTTTCCGCATCGTCTGCTACCGTGCGGGCAAGAGCGTAATCGTAAAGAGTTGTTAGAGGATACATGCTTTTTCTGGGAGGCACTAGCGCAAAGGTCTTATCGTAACTGACTGCAAGCGGGGATTTTTTCAAAGACTGAAACTCCTTGATTGCAATATCCTCAAGGCTTGTATCAGGCTCGTATATTATCATGTGCTCCTTAACTTCGTCGGCTTCGTGAACTAACAAGGCCTGCTTAGAAAAGTCATTGCTGGTCTTAACCTCAAACATGCGCTCTGGAAAGAATAACTTATTTATAACTCTTACTTTGTTTAATCATTCGATAGTGGTTAAATATTGGCGCGAGCTACCATTCCAACCGCGAAACGCACCACTCGTGACCCCACCGAACCTGCGCATTCTTGCCATAATCTATGAGTCCTTTTCTTTCAAGATAGCGCGCCTGCTCAGAACTTAACTTTAAGAATTCAGGTCCTTCAATAGTATCATATGCAAGCTGAGTCTCCTTTTTTGACACCAAGTAGTGAGTCGCCTCTGCCCTTTTTGCAAGCTCTTTTATGTGATCTGTTGCAAGCGAAGAGTGGGATATCAACAAATCGCTATTTGGACGAGCTGCATAGGACAGGTTCATCACCATCTCATAAGTATCCGGCCCGGGAGTTACTTGAGGTATGAAAAGCGGGACTGATGCTGCAACAACACCTCTTGCGGCTCTCCTTCCAAGAAGAGTTATTGGCCCGCACAAAAAACAAGCCCGCCTGTTATCGTGCTCTACTGAAAGGCCATAATCTGAAGTCTTTCCCCGATCGCGAACACTGAAACTGAAATTCCAACCGTAGGACCTTGCTGCAGACTCAATGCTAAATGCAGACCTATCATACATTAAAATATCTGAGCAAATATTCTCGACAGATGCAAAATTGCCCAAAAAACCAGCTCCGCAAAAAAGATCAACAAACTCCTCGACCTGAGCATCGAGGCTCATCAATTGCTTTGCAATCAAGTAAGTGCCAATATTCACAAGCCTCAATGTTTTTGAAGCAAACACCATAGTGTGATGGTAGCCTACAAGAAGAGGATCCACATCAGAGCGCGATTTCAGCTCATTTAAGACTATCTCCTCAATGCTGACATCAGGCTCGTATACTGTAAGGATATCATCTCCTTCTCTTGCAAGTATTTGTTGAGACAAGTCAGAGGTTGTGATTGCAGCGTACACGCTCATACTATCTGATCATTTCTGAAAGATTAAAAAAATTGCTTTATAGAATTATTTGGATTCTTATTTTGAACTGTCAAAGCCAGCCCTTTCAAGAGCCTTTTTCATACTCATATTTCCGCAGTTTGGGCAATTGAAAAAAACTC
>RFLK01000023.1 GCA_003694525.1 Candidatus Woesearchaeota archaeon | reverse complement strand
TGGGATTGCAATGGCAACAAGTGGGGGCTTGGAGCCTTTGAGGTGAAGCCGGCAGGCTTTGCAGAGCTTATAGAAAGCGATATAGGCTCAAACAGGTACGTATCTTCTTCAAGGTCAGAAACCCCTGATGGTGTTCAGTTTGAAGCTGTATACAGGAACGGTCAGGAGACTGATATTGTAAGGGTGTTAAAGCTCAAGAGCCCGGATGCTTTCAAGAAAATATTGGCTTCAAATCTTCCTGCACTGCGTCCTCTCTGGTCTGAACGAGCGGGTGTGTGCGGGTTCTGGCAGGAGAATGTTAGAACGTTTAGCTGGCTGACCGGCTCTGAGCGCATCTCTGTTGTATCATCAGGTCTTGATAAGATAAGCGAGTATTCCAAAAGGTACCCTGCTAATTGTCGTTTGCTTGACGAGCTTGAGCGCATTGCAAAGGGTTACTCTGGTTATTGCGGAAATGGTGTTGTTGAGGCTCCAATTGAGCAGTGCGAGGCTTCTGATGAGTCTGCTTGCCCTGGCCTTTGCAGGCCCGATTGTTCTTGTTCTCTTCCGGGCCAGAATAATACGGGCGTGTGCGGTGATTTTCTGATACAAACGCCTAATTCTGATGGCTTTGTTGAGTCTTGCGAGCCTCCTTTAAAGCGAGATGTGATAACTGGCCAGGTTGAATCGGGAAGTTATTGTTTTGTGCGCGATTCTCTGTCTGGAAAAATCGTTGAGAGCGGGTATTGCAATAGCGATTGTTCTTGCATTGCAGGTAACATAACGCTTCCAAAGTGCGGAAATGGCAATTGCGAGAATGATGAAAATGAGAATTCTTGCCCTTCAGATTGCATTGTTGACAGAACTCCGCCAGTTATAACAGTGCTGTTCCCTCAGAACGAGTCGAATGTTACTAATGGCAGTGTGACTTACAATTTGAGCGTGTTTGATTCTTTCGGTGTTTCAATATGCGTTTCTGATACTGATTCTGAGGGTGCAATCAATATGAATTTCAATAAGCCTTTTTGGAGTCTTAATGCTTCTTTGTCTAACGGGTCCCATATTGCGCGTTTTGCTTGCAAGGACGTTTCAGGCAATACTGTCTCAGAATACGTCAATTTCACAGTGGTCATTTGATAGCAAGACAACCTTTATATATTGCCAAGTTCTTTTATGGTCAAAAAAAGGTGTTTTATGGAAAGAATGATTGCTGTTTTGATGGTTGCCGCAGTGGCTGTTATTGGAAGCGTTGCTTTCGTTGTGGACTTTTCAGGTAGCAATGATCCTACTGGTAACTATTTTAGAAGAACGCCTTATAGCGCTCCTTTAAGGACTCCTTCTGCAAGGTATGTTCCTTCAACCAGTTTCACTGTTTGCGCTGAGCAAGCCCCTTGCAGGGTGAAAGCGCCAGTGTGCTCGGGCAATCTTGAGCCTGTTCTTATCAACGGGAAGGCCTCATCGTGCGTTGACCCTAAAAGAGCATATTCAGTGCCTTACTGTTCTCATACGAGCTTGAGAGATAGGAATGCTCGTTGCAATATCGCTGATAGGAGGTGCATTTGCCCGTGAAGCTTGAAAACGTAGCCATTCTCGCAATACTTGCCATTATTGCATTTTCCATTGGTGCTATCTTGTTTGTTCAAAAGGCAGAGGTTACGGGAAATCTTTATTATGAGCGCGGGTCCACTGCGTGGGCGCCTCGTGTTGTTCCTAGCAATTGCGCTTTTCCCGCCACTTGCAAGTCTGTGAGCGATCAATGCCCGCAGGGTTGGATGCTCTACTCTGATGGCGTTCCTTCAGGTTGCGCGAATCCTTCAATCAATGTTCCTGACTGTCACAGTATGCCGGCATCTTGGGGCGGTCACAGGTGCAATTCGCACGATCCTAACACGAAAGGAAGGTGTGTTTGCGTATGAGCCATTTTGCAGTGCTTGCAATAGTGTTTGCAGTTGCAACAGTTGGTCTTGTTTGGTACTTTTCGGACTCTATTTCAGGAGGGCTTATAGTGCAAAGGGATGCTTGCTCCAGCTCTTCTCGCTGTTTGAGCATGGGCGTTCCGTGCGCAGGCCTTAAGATGCAGCTTTTTGAGAATGGAGAGTACGTGCGCTGTTACGGGCTTGAAGAACAGCTCTCAAACCCTTTGCCGTTCTGCTCTTCTCGCAAGTCTGGAGAGGTTTGCAACGGAGTCTCTTTTGATTGGACTGACAGGGTGAATTGCGTTTGCGCATAGGAGGTGAAAGATGAAGAAGGTTGTCTTGTTTGCTGGCGGGATTGTTGCTTTGTTGATACTTGCAGTTTCTTTGAAGGGAGGCGCAACAGGCGGTGTTGTCAGCGCTTATTCTGTTCAGAAGACTTTTCAGATTGGCGTTGTTCTTCTTGCATCCCTTGGGATTTTGGTGATAACTCTTATCAATGTGGTTCACAAAGAGGAGTGATATGGCTGTTGTAATTACTTTGTTTGAGTGGGCTGGAAAAAAGGGCCCTTTTAAGATAAGAACTCATTGCGAGGAGTGCTCTCTTACAAAGTCAATGCTAAAGGATATGCTGAAAAGAGAGTTCAAGGGGCTTGATGTTCGCTTTGAGGTAAAACCTTGGCTTGACAACTTTTTCTATTGTCTTGCGCGCAGAGCTTGGCACCCGCCCATAGTTATGGTCGATGGGCGAAAGTTTCATCAGTTCTCTCACAAGAACCCTTTGTTTGATAGGAAGAAGCTGGAGTCTTTTGTAAAAGAGCGCTTGCGAAGATCAAAGCCTTGTTGTCATTGAAATTTCGGCTCTCCGTATCTTCCGTCATACCCTGGAGACCATTTGACTTTTGATTTTATTGCATTTGCAAGAGGTTTGGGCGCGTATTTTAGAAGCTCTTCTCTTGATGCCTTGTGCACTGCAAATTCGCTTCCAAAGCGCGCTATTAGCTTTTCGTAATGCATTTTTGCAGTCTTGGTCTCCTCTCCAATGCAAAGCGATTTTGATATGATCTCTCTTAACGGAATTATGTGCTTGAAATGCTTTGTTTTCCATTTTTCTCTGCAACTTAGCTCTTCCACTCTGCTTGCAACTCCTACAGTAACGCCTCTCTTGCATTTCGGGCATTTTCCTCCCAATCGTTTGCTCTCTTTTGGGGATAATCGCACATTGCAGGCCCTGTGACCGTCAAAATGGTATTTTCCGCTTTCAGGGTGGTACTCTATCGTTTCAACGATTCTATCATTTCTGATGGCTCTTATCAGGCTCTTATAAGTCAGTTTTTTTATGTCAAACACTGTGGCCTCTCTCCCTATGTTTTTTGCAGAGTGTGCATCGCTGCTTGACACCAGCGCTTTACCTTTCAAGAAGCCAATTTTTGAGTTCATTTCAGGATCGCTTGAAAGGCCTGTCTCAATCGCGTGAATGTGCCTCTCCTGGTCTTCAAACGCTTCTTTTAGTGAGTCAAACCCGCTCTTTGAGCCGAAAACAGAATACCAGGGAGTCCACGCGTGCGCAGGAATGATCTCAATATCACGGCTTATGGATCTTAACTCTTCAACAAGCTCATCGCAGTGTATCTTCAGAATGGGCCTTCCATCATAATCTATCCTTCCTTTTGATTTAAGGTATTCTTGCACTTGTTTTGCAACATCAAAAGAGGAGGCAAGAACAACATTGTGCACTCTTCGGCATTTTCCTCTTTTCTTGTACACCAGGCTCAGCTCTGTTTGAAGCACAAAAGGAAAGCCTTCCTCTGTTCTGAGAATTCCTTCATCCTCACAAAGCGCCCTTTCAAGCTCGCAAAGCCATCTTGGGTGCTGAAAATCCCCTGTTCCCAACAAGTCAACGCCCTTCTCTTTTGCAGCGCGCGCAAGAGATGCCACAGTGATAGACTTTGAGCAGGCATTAGCAAACCTCGAATGTATGTGGAGATCGCATATCAGGTTCATAATTGGCGTTCTTAGCAATTATTCTTTAAGTCTTGCGGAAAGAGATACCCCAAACCAAAACACTTTAAAAACAACCTTTCAATTCTTTGCTCGTATGAATGTTATTTCAAAGTCTCGTTATTTGGAGGGTTTGTGGTGTCCTCTTTTGTTTTGGTGCCGTTTTAATGATCCGTCAAGGATTCCTGAGTTGGATCGTATGTCTTTGTTTCGGATGAGTGTTGGGCATAGGATTGGGGATCTTGCAAAGGGTTTGTTTCAGGGTGGTGTTGAGGTTCCTCACGGGAGTGATTCAATCAGGCGCACTTTGGAGCTTTTGGAGAGGAGGGTTCCTTTGTTTGAGCCTGCTTTTTCGAGTGATGGTTTGTTTTGCAAGGTTGATTTGCTTGTTCCTGCGCACGAGGATGAGTGGGATTTGTTTGAGGTTAAGTCTTCTACTAAGGTTGAGGAGAAGCATTTGTTGGATGTTGCGTTTCAGCTTTATGTTCTCAAACTTTGTAATGTTAAGGTTCGCTCTGCGAGTGTTATTGTGGTGAATAATGAGTATGTGAGGCGCGGGGAGCTTGATGTTTCTGGTTTGCTCTCCTCGTATGATGTTACTGATGAGGTTTTGCCTTTGGTGTCAGAAGTCGCTGATAATGTGGCTTTTTTGAGGGATGTTTTAAGCGGGCCAGAGCCGAAGGTTAGTTATGGCATTGATTGCAGGGAGCCTGACAAGTGTCCTGTGTGTTCTAAGGTTTTGGAGGGTTTTTCTATCTTTAGGTTGCATCGCTTCAGGTCTAAGGCGTATGAGCTTATAAATGAGGGAATTATTGATTTGGATAGCATTCCTGGTGATGTGAGGCTTTCTGATAAGCAGAGGATTCAGGTTGATTGTGAGAGGTCTGGAAAGTTGCACGTTGATGTTCCTTTGTTGAGGGAGTTTTTGGGAGGGGTTGAGTATCCTTTGCACTTGCTTGATTTTGAGTCTTTTAATTCTGCTATTCCTTTGTTTGATGATACTCGTGCTTATGAGCACGTTCCTTTCCAGTTTTCTTTGCATGTTGTAAAGAGCAGGGGTGCTGAGCCTGAGCATTTTGAGTTTTTGGCAGAGCCTAAGGGCGATCCGAGAGCTCAGCTCTTGGATGCTTTGAGGGTTGTTGGCCCGTCCGGTTCTGTTATGGCTTTTAATGTTGGTTTTGAGCGTCGTATGCTTGAACAGCTTTGTGATTTGTTTCCTGAATCGTCTTCTTTTTTGCACGGAATAATTGACCGTCTTGTTGATTTGCAGGTTGTTTTTCGTGATTTTGTTATATATCACCCGGATCAGCATGGCAAGACTGGTATGAAGGCGGTCTTGCCTGCCTTGACTGGGAAGTCGTATGGTGATCTTGACGTGTCTCGTGGTGATGAAGCTATGGTTTTGTTCCAGGAGGCTTTGGAGAGTGGAAGAAGGCTCTCTGAAGGTGAGAGGCGCGCTCTTTTGGAATATTGCGCTTTGGACACTCAGGGTATGCTTGATATTTTGAGAAGGTTGTATGATCTTGCTTCTTAGTGCTTGTGTTTTTTGAGGTGCTCGTCGAGGGCTTGATTGCACAGGGCGTCTGCTTTCGCTATTATTGGGTGGCTTCTTCTTGCGTGCGCGTATTCTACTTTTTCGAATGCGGCTTCTTGCTCTTTCACTCTTTGCCACATTACTCTGAGGTGTGGCTCTCTGACTTGGTATTCTCCGAGCATTTGCCTGACTACCAGTTGGCTGTCTGATGTTATTTTTGCTATTCTTGCTTTGTGTTTTGAGGCTCTTTTGAGCCCTTCTATTATTGCTGTGTATTCTGCTTCGTTGTTTGTTGCAACTCCCAGGTATTCTTTGTATGTTTCTATTGTGTTTCCGCTCTCGTCTGTGAGCACTATTCCTATTGCTGCAGGCCCCGGGTTTGATCTTGACGCTCCGTCCGTGTATATGTTTATTTGTCTCATTGCTTTGAATAGGTCAATCTTGTCTTTTTAAAAAGAATTTGTTTATATGTTGAGTGTTTG
>RFLK01000022.1 GCA_003694525.1 Candidatus Woesearchaeota archaeon | reverse complement strand
TATTGGTATTGGGGGTTTAGCTCTTCTTTTACTTTTACTTCAAAGGATACTTTGCTTTTCTGGTGGGGCGGTATTGCTAAAAGTTTTGATTTTGCTCCTATTATTGAGAAGTCTGTTACTGGCGCAAGGTATACTTCGTAGGCGGTATAGTAATCTGCAAGGTTCTCGGCCTCTACTATTATTCCATTCGCGCTTCCAAATCCTACTCTCTCTCGCAAAGGGTATGCTTTCATGTCAAGCTCGAACAGAGCCTCACCTTCTGCTTTCAATATGTTTGTTGTGATGTCAAGATCTTCGACTTTTATGTCGGCATCTCTTGCCTTCCATTCGTAGATTGTTGTTGGCTCTCTTGGATCGAGAGATTCTGCGAGCTTTATGTGCCCTGGGTCAACCCATCCAAACTCTCCAAATGTTGGGTCGAAAGGAACCCATCCTGTTCCGGGAAAGTAGACTTCTGCCCATCCGTGAGCTGCCCAGCCTTGAGGGAAGAGCGGGCTTGTAGTATAGGCTGTTCCTACTACGAATCTTGCTGGTATTCCAAGGGCTCTTAGCATTGCTATGAAGAGTGATGTAAGCTCGTCGCACACTCCGTACTTGTTTTCAAGGGCCCAGCTTGCAGGCTGTGTGACTTCTGCTGTTAGCGTGCTTAAGTTGTATTCTATGTTGGTTTTCACCCACATGCCTATACTTGATACTAGAAGGAATAGGTCGTCTTGATTTTGGGCAAGATAGTGTGCTTGGGCTATTATTTTTGGATTGTTTGAGTCTATGTACTGCGTTGGTTTTGTGTACTTCTCAAGCTCTTTTGGAAATTTTGTAGGGTACTGTATTTTTGCTCTGACGCGAGGCGCATCGTTTATTTTTTCTACAACAGAAGAATACCCGAAATTCAGTTGAGTGTCTTTAGGGTTTGTCCATTTATAGCGCGCTCTATTGTGAGTTACGATTGCAGGAGGGTTCGCTCTCAGGGATCTTACGGCTGTGTTCTGAAGGTTTTTCGGAACAAGTAGGAGGTCGGCGGTTATGCTTTCAACATATGGGTTTGGCCCTTTTGGGATTATGCTTATCGTACTGCTTATGTTAAGCTCTGTTATGACTTTTTGCGCATCAAACCAGGAGACTGGCTGGGCAAGGGATGTGGTTGCCACAAGCAAAGTTATCATTGCAAGTGCTACTGCAAGACTTTTTTTTGTGATCTTTGCTCTCACTCTATCACCGTGCCTATGAATTTTTTTCCAGAAAGGTATTTTTCAAGCTGAGTTATTCTTTTTCCGTTTATGCAAGCGACTTTCAAGTTTAGCTTGGATGCTTTTCTTGCAGCTATCGGATCAAATGGTGTTGAAAGTCCAGGTTTCCATTTTTTTGGTATTATTGAAAAGTATTCCTTCCAATCTACTCTTTTGTATGGTTTGGCTCCTTTTAGTTTTGGGTTCTTGTCGTATATGTAGTCTGTGTTTGTAAGGTTCACAAGGTGTTTTGCTTTCAGTTTTTCTGCCCACAGCACTGCATCATAGTCTGTTGAGCATCCTGGCTTCCATCCTGCTGCTATGATTATCTTTTCCTTTACTATTTCAGGTTTTGAGTGCACTTTTTTCGCCGAGAATAGCTGTCGTACAAGTTCTGCGTTAAGATGTGTTGCTGCGATTCCTACAATGTCTTGTTTTTCCCGCGCAAGCCCTAATTTTTTTGCAGCTGCAGCGTACTCTCTTGCTATTTTTCCTCCTCCGCACACGAGTACTGTCTTATACGGGCTGTTTTTTATTTGAGCGCGAAGTTTTTTCAAGAATCCTGTGTTTATTTTTCCAGGGTTGATCAAAGAGCCTCCAACTGACAATACCACCGTCTTTTTCATCGGTTTTTTTCACGGAGGGAATGTTTATAAAGGTTGGCTTGCAAGATGGGCTGTATTAAATCTTGCTTGGCAAGGTTGTTTGACAAGGTTATATATTGCTGGATAGAACGTTTTATGGGTGCAAGTATGGATGCTGTTGAAAAGAAGGTTCCTGTAACGATAGTGACCGGGGCGCTTGGTTCTGGAAAGACCACGTTTGTGAATAGGGTGCTCACTTCAGATCACGGATTAAGGATAGGTGTTATTGTGAATGAGTTTGGAGAGGTCGGAATTGACAGCGAGCTTATAGTGCGCTCTGAGGAGAAGCTTGTTGAGCTGTCAAATGGTTGCGTTTGTTGCAGTGTGAGGGAGGATCTTGTGAGCACTGTGAAGATGCTTGTTGAAAAGGAGCGGGTCAATTACATACTTCTTGAGACCTCTGGACTATCAGAAGTTGTCCCTGCCGCTATGGCTTTTGAGGCGACAGAGTTAAAGGATATTGCTTTCATTGACAGTATAATATGCCTTGTTGATGCTGTGCATTTTCTTGATGCTTTGCGCAAGCACAGGAGCGTGCGAGAGCAGGTTGAGGTTGCTGATTTTGTCCTGTTGAACAAGGCAGATCTTGTCCACAGGTCTGATCTTGACAGGATAAAGGAGGTAATACGCGATATTGTCCCTCAAGCTCACATTATTGAGACTGTTCGCGCGGATGTTGATGTCCGTTTGCTGTTGGGGGTTAACAAGCCTCATCTTGTTGAGGATTGGAAGAAGTCGCAACACTTGCACGCTCATGATGGGGGAATATCTGCTGTGAGCGCAGAGGCAGGGGCTGTTGATTCTGACAAGGTTCAGGAGTTTCTTGAAAGTTTGCCTGATACTGTTTTTCGCGCGAAGGGAATATTGTGCATTAAGGAGAGTAGGCCTGGCGAGGGGGATGAGTTGCGTGTGTCTTTTCAGAAGGTTGGCCGTTTTGTTGATTTGGAATTGACAAGGCCTTGGTTGCCTTCTGAGGAGAAGAAGACCAAGGTTGTTTTCATAGGAAAGCATTTGGACTCGAAGGCTCTT
>RFLK01000021.1 GCA_003694525.1 Candidatus Woesearchaeota archaeon | reverse complement strand
TAATACTACTAAAAGAAAATTTTTAATAGGTGTTTGGCAGTGTTTGTCGTCGAAAAATCTGGCAATTGCATAAGAAGCCTTCCTGCAAGGCAACTATCCCAGCGTCAGCTTCGCGCTCTCTCCTCGCCTCTTGCATTCAAAGTGATGCGCGAGCTTGCAAAAGGCCCTGCATACCCTATGGAGCTTGCAAAGCGCCTCAAAATCCACGAGCAGAAGGTGTATTATCATATTCGCAATCTTGAAAAGGCCCGTTTGATCGAGGTTGTCAGAAATGAGTTGGTCCACGGCACTCTTGCAAATGTCTACGCGCCACTCTCTCCCGCTTTTGTGGCGTCTTTCTCAGAGCTTGAGCAGACGCGCAAGATTCCTGGAATAAAGGCCTCATCTGAAGATTTCCTATCGCCCATAATAGAGAATGGCGAGTTCAATGGGACAATTATAGTTGGAAGCCCTGACCCTCACGGACCTGATATGGCTCGCTCAAGGGATGGTTATTACGGGATAGATTTTGCTCTGTTTCTTGGAACGTTTCTCAACGGTCTTAAGGAATTGAGCGTGCGCCTTGACACTGAGGTTAGAATGGAAGAGCTTCAGGGAAATATAATAGTAATAGGAGGTCCTGTTGTGAATATGATCTGTGCAAGGATTAACGACAAGCTTCCTGTTCGCTTTGAAAAGGACAAGAACTGGTCCATTTTCAGTTCTATCTCTTGCAATACGTATTACGATGAATGGGCTGGAATAATAGTTAAAGTCAACAATCCGTTCAATCCGCGAAAAAAGGCTCTTATAGTCGCAGGAAAGAGGTATTCTGGAACAAGAGCGGTTATGATGGCTTTTCTGCGCCATTTTGATGAGATTGCAAAGGGTAATTCTTATGACGGGGCTGTTTCTGCAAGGATAGTGGAGGGCCTTGATAGGGATGCTGATGGGGTTGTTGATGATGTCAGGTTCATAGAGTGATTGCGCAATCTGGTAATTTCAATTCTAGGGCTCTTCAACATATGCAGAACAAATTTAAACAGGATTCGTTTTATTCTGCTTGTGAAAAAGGTGATCGTATTGCTCTGTCTTCTATCTTTGTTTTCAGCCTCGGCTCTCTCCTGCGATGTTGTCGTGGATGGTGAAACGATAACGAGCAGCAGGTCTCTTTGCAGTGATACTTTTGACATACCCTCTGGGATAACTGTTCTTGCAGACAACGTTGTTCTTGACTGCAATACTGCAGTTTTAAGGGGGCTGGCAGGTCATAGCGATATAGGTGTTCGCGTTGAGAACGCCACTAATGTCACCATTCGCAATTGCAACATAATGACCTTTGATGAGGGAATATACCTCAAGCGGGTTGTCTATTCTGCAATTGAGGATAACAATCTTCTCAAGAACAGGATAGGCATTCGCCTGTTAGAGTCCAATGAAAACATTCTCAGAGGAAATAATGATAAGAGCAATGAGTTTGCTCTCTCTTCAATTGCAAGCCAGTTCAATGTTATTGATATCTCAAATAAGAGGGTTGAGGGTGATTTCTGCAAGTATAACTCCTGCAATGGCGAGCCTGTCAGCCCTTGCGTGTCAGGGGATTATTATTGCAGCAAGTTCTGCGATAGCGACTCCGACTCTGATTGTGCGCTCTCAGACGCTGATTCAGATACTGATTCAATTCCTTCAATTGAGCTCAAATCTGCACCTGAAAGGGAGCGCGCAAAGAGCTCATCTAAAGGTGTTAGAGATGTTCTTCAAAACTCTCCGAGCTCTGTGTCGTCAGAGGATGCCCTGAGCGGGCAGTTTGATGCTGAAGTTCAACTTGATGAGAGAAAGGGGGCTTTTGCAGGAGCGAAAGTTTTAATTTATCTTGGCTCTCTGCTGATATTCATAGTCTCGTTTGAGTCTTTGAAAAAGAGGTAAAGGGGCGATCGGAAATGCTGGTCGCTTCAGTTTTCAGGAATGAGAATAGTAACTTTGGCATTGTTAGTTTTGCTTCTTGCACTCCCATCTATTGCCTGCACAATTCCTTACAGCACTCAAGTCATCGATAAGACTGCAACTCTGTGCGTTGATGTTTTCTACCTGGATCGGCCTCTTGTTATCAACGAGTCTGATGTTGTTCTTGATTGTGCAGGAGCGGTCTTGAAGAGCTGGTCAGGGGGCTCTGCTGTTCGCATTGTGGGTGTTGAGAACGTTACTGTTCGCGATTGCAGGATTGTAAGCTATGATGTCGGGTTTGAGGTTTCAGACTCTCGCAGGGTTTTTCTTGAGGACAATCACCTTGTGAAGAACAAGCTTGGCTCTCGTTTTTTCAACACGTCAGATAGCGCTACTTTGAATCACGATGTTAGCCTGTTGCGCTCTTTTGATGTTGCAGACAGCAGGGACAATGTTCTATCCCTGACTAACAAGCGGGTTTCTGGAAGCTTTTGCAGGGTTAATTTTTGCAATGAGGATCGCAATGCGATTGAAAGATTCCTTGTGCCAAAAACGTCAAAGGAAGATATGCGTGCCTGGCTTTTTGAGAGCTTGGGTGTCAAAGAGCCTCTCAAGGATTGGGTGTTCAAATTCTTTACTGGTTGAGCCGATTGCCGGCTTTTTGTAGAAATATTATATTCCGCAGGGCTTGAGATTTTCTATCTGTATTGCGCTCTGAGAGCAAAGCACTACTTTGCTTCCCGTCCATATTTTTGGGGTGAGCTTTAGCTGAAGAACATCTCCTATGCTTGGCTTGTAGGGGATTACTGCTCGCGCAGCATTTGCTTTGAGAAGCGGAGTTAGAAGAACGTTTTCCACAACGTCAACCCCCCTATCTCCTGCGATTCTTGCATGTATGTTGACAAGGTCCACATCAGGCCCGTTGTCAAGCCAAACTTCAACTGCGTTGTCTGCAAGGCAGGCTTGGGGTTGTCCTGCAATTCTTATCACATCTATTTTTGCAAGGTCGCACGCGTTCTTAACTTCTGCTGTGCCTTGCACGAACTCTGCTTTCTGTTCGATGTAATCTTCTCCCCAGTTCATCACAAGGGCTCCAAGTCCTATTGAGAAAGCTACAAGCAAGACCGTTGCCACAAGTGGTGTGATGCCTTTGCGTGATTTGAACAAGATATTCACCTTCTTTTTTGTCTTTTTAATCAGGCTCTGTTTAAATAGCTTTCGCCGCAAGGGATTCTCTTCCGCTCTGCCAACACCATTTTTTTGAAGTTAATGATACTTTTTTATAACACTCATCGCTTTGTAGATTTATGAATGATCAGTGCATTTTTTGCGCAATTGCAAATGGCAAGGTCCCCTCGCAGAAAGTATACGAGGATGACAAGGTTGCAGCTGTTCTTGATATCAATCCTGCAAATCCTGGCCACATATTGATCATTCCAAAATCTCACGTGCAGATAATGCCTCAGATGGACGAGGCTCTTGCAGGTCATTGCGGCATTATGGCAAAGCAGCTTTCAGGAATTCTGATCTCCCAGCTCAAGGTTGAGGGCACCAGCATTTTTGTCGCAAACGGAGCTGCTGCAGGACAAAGGGCGCCTCACGTTATGATCCACGTGATTCCCCGCGCCCAAGGAGATGGTGTTGGATTGTCCATTCCTGAAAATAAGGTCAAGCCAGAGCTTCTTTTGCAGATAACTGAGAGGCTCTCTCCTGCAATTGAAAAGCACTTTGGAAAAGTTTTGCCTGCAAATAAGGGAAAAGAGGCTTTGAAAAAAGAGACTGAAAGAGACGAGAATAAGTCAGGGGGAGAGCAGTCAAAGAAAGGCGATGAGTCTCAGAACAATGAAGGGGGTGAGAGCGCAGAAGGTGGCAAGCCAAGCCTTGATGATATTGCCAATCTTCTGACAGGCGGGAAATGACTTGCTCCATTTGCGATGCGATCTCAAAACGCGATGGCGTTCTTTTTGAGGATGATAAGATTGTTGTAATGCTCGCTCAAAATCCTGCAGCAACAGGGCATATGATGATTTTACCGAAAAGCCACGCTCCGATAATTGAGAAGGTTCCTGATTTTGTTGTTGATTCTATGTTCGTTGCGGCCAACAAGGCCAGTTTTTCGCTTTTCGAGTCTCTGGGCGCTCTTGGGACGAATGTTCTCTTGCAAAACGGGCCTGCGGCAGGGCAGAGCGAGAATCACGTAATTCTCCACGTGATTCCTCGTTTTGAGAATGACGGTCTGTCTTTTGAGTGGAAGCCAAGGCAGGTGTCTGAGGATCAGTTAAAGAGCATTGCAGGCCAGCTTTCAGGCGCGGCTTCAAGAACTGTTGGAATAATAGAGAAGGAGAAGCCAAAGCCTCTTGAGGAGAAAAAGCCTGAAGAGGTTGGCAAGGGAGATTGGCGTGAGAAGTATCTAAGGCGTATTCCTTGATTAGAGTTCAAATATCTTGTTTTGAAGCGTTTTTAGAACTATTGCGACAACAGAGAACATGGTCAGCAATCCGACCATTACGATGAACTCGCTCTCAAGCACCATTATGTCTTGTCTTGTTGTTGTCACTTATAAAACTATAGTATTAGCAAAAGCACATTGCCAAATGCAATGGTGAATGCAAATGCTATGAGAAAGCTCGGAACAAAAGGCACTCCGAATTTTACGCACACCTTGTCAAGCTTTCCTTTTCTGTGAAGTTCTTTGAGCTTTTTTACATCTTCCATCTCAAGCCCTGTCTTTCTGGGATCTATTCTGACTTTTCCGACTTTTACGCTGTGGACCAGCCAGTCTCCTTCTGTCAGTTTTTCAGGGCTTATCCATTTGTGCATTGCGACAAGCTCTATGCTTTTTGCAGCAAGTGCAAGGTGGGATAGTGCATAGCATAGCATTGCAAGCGCAAACAGTTCGAGTTGGAACTCTTTCATTAAGAGCGCAAGGATTAGGAGGAGAGTTGTGCTTGCAAGTGTTGCAGTTCTAACTCTCACATAGGCTTTCTGATGCATTAATGCCTTAAATGCTCTCCAGGCTCTTTTTCTATTCACTGCAAAAAGGCCCAAGCTCCAGGCAAGGCCCCAGAGCCCTCCTGCAAATATCAGGTTTGTTGTGAACGCTACAAAAGTATTGTCAAGGTGAGGGGAGAATCCGAGAAGCGATCCGAGAGCGATCATAAGTTTTGCATCCCCGCCTCCCCATTGTCCTGTGTAGAACATTGCAGCTCCGATTGCAAAGCCTATGAGCGTTCCGATGGCGCTCGATATTGCTGGTGTGGCTGACCATTGCTGTATTGATGAGATGGTTGCAATAAGCCAGCCCAGTGCGACTCCCAAATATGTTAGAGTGTCTGGAACCTCGTACGTCTTAAGGTCTGTTATGGATGCTATCAGTATTATTGTTGCAGATATTGCGATTGCGATTGTTGATAGCATTCCATTCAGGTCTCCTTCTTCTGTTATAAATTAATTGTATGGTTGAATGCAGATTGATTGCGCTTTGCTTGCCCATACCATAACCTTTATAAACCTCTTCTTGTCCCGCGAAACTATCCAGTGATTGATGACGCCTACGGGCTGAATGAGGAGATGACTATTCTCCTGGAGGACATATTATGGCAGAAGATAACGCGCAACGCGCTCTTGAAGCGATTGAGGTTGCAAAGAACACGGGAAAGATAAAGAAAGGCATCAATGAGGTTACAAAGGCGCTTGAGCGAGGCACTGCAAAGCTTGTTGCTTTTGCAAAGGATGTTCAGCCTGCAGAGCTTACAATGCACTTGCCTCTTCTTGCAAAAGAGAAGGGCGTGCCGTGCGTTGAGGTTTCAAGCAAAGAGGAGCTTGGAATTGCTTGCGGCATAGGCAGGTCTGCGAGCGCTGTTGCGATCATTGCTGAGGGAGATGCAAAAAAGCTTGTTGAAGAGCTTAAGGGTTGAATATGGCAGGACGCAAGCAGTCAAAGAAAGGCGATGATGGTAAGAAGGCAGAGGGCGGTGTCCGTTTCTCTTCGGCAGTTCCTGCTCGCGTAGAGGAAGTTCTTGGAAGAACTGGAACTCGCGGTGATGCCATACAGGTTCGTTGCAGGATTCTGGAAGGAAGGGACAAGGACAAGGTCATGCGCAGAAATGTCAAGGGCCCAGTGCAGGTTAATGATATCTTGATGTTGCGCGAGACTGAAATTGAGGCGCGCCCGCTTGGAAGCGGCGGCGGAAGGTCTGGTTGAAATGGTAAAGTGCACTTTTTGCAATGAGGAACTCGCGCCTGGAACTGGCACGATGTACGTCAAGAATGACGGGAAGATATGGTATTTTTGTTCAAGAAAGTGTGAGGTCAACAAGCTGAAGCTCAAAAGGAATCCCCGATATGCGAGGTGGAGCGGCTTGTATGAGAAAAAAGGCAATAAAGGTGGTAATAAATGATTGAGAGAACATTGGTCTTGTTAAAGCCTGATGCTGTCCAGCGCGCTCTTGTTGGAGAGGTGCTGTCCCGTTTTGAGAGGACCGGCTTTAAAATAATAGGTCTTAAGATGTGCTATGCTGCAAAGGAGACTGCAGGCCAGCACTATGCTGATGACGAGCAGTGGCTTCGCAGCGTCGGTGAGAAGACCAAAAAGTCCTATGAGGCGAAAGGAGTTCAGGTAAGCGAGGATCCTTTGGAGATAGGAAAAAGGATAAGGTCTCAACTGATGGACTTTCTAATGCTCTCTCCGATAGTTGCGGTTTGCGTTGAGGGGCACGGTGTTATAAGCAAGGTTCGCACGATGGTTGGTGCAACAGCTCCCAGCAGTGCAATGCCCGGGACTATAAGAGGCGATTTTGCGTTTGACAGTTATGGTCTTGCGGACAAGTCAGGTAGGCCTATTCAGAATCTGATTCACGCAAGCGATTCTCGCGAGAGTGCAGAGCGAGAGATTAAGATTTGGTTCAAAGATGAAGAGCTTCACCCGTATCAGAGGGTAGATGAAGCGTTGTTGTACAGGAAGGTGGAATAAATGGCAGGTGAGAGTCGTCTTGAGAAGATGAAGCGTATGTCGCAAAAGCAGAAGAACATAAGGAACATAGCAACGAGCGCGCACATTCACCACGGAAAGACAGCATTCACTGATAACTTGCTTGCAGCAGCGGGCTTTATGTCAGAGGCTGCAGCTGGCGAGCTCGACAAGGGTATGGCGACTTGGCAGCACGCTGACGAGCAAGAGCGTCTTATGACTGTCGATGCGGCCAACGTCTCTATGGTCCACGAGTATCAGGGCGAGGAGTACCTCATCAATCTTATTGACACTCCAGGTCACGTTGATTTTGGCGGCAATGTTACGCGTGCGATGAGAGCGATCGACGGCACTGTGGTTCTTGTATGCGCATCAGAGGGGATTATGCCTCAGACTGAGACTGTTCTAAAGCAGGCT
>RFLK01000020.1 GCA_003694525.1 Candidatus Woesearchaeota archaeon | reverse complement strand
TTTAACAGCAACTATGCGGAAAGTCCCTCGGCTCGGGACATTTCCCAAATTGTTTATTATCCTTCGGATATAAACAACTTCGCATAGTTGCGATGTTAGTTTCAATAAGCAGGCGAGCTAAAAGTTAGTCAAATCAAAGATTTGAGAAATAATAAAAAGAGGTTGGCGTCTTATGAACTCATCTTTTATAAATTGCGTCTTTTACTTCTCTATAAATCCTGTCAAATATTTTGCCCTGCTCTTCTAAAGCAATTTTTCTTACATTGTTTGTTCTGAAGGCAGCACAAGGTCTATTATATACTCCTCCGAAAGGATCGTACTTGTTAGGAATCAATGTTCCAATTCCATTGGCTGCTCCAAACAAAATAGCCGAAGCTCCAATTATTGCTGCTAAATCCTTTGCTTTTTCTCTTATGCCCATTTTCACCTTATTTATTGTATAACCTACTCATTTATAAAGCTTTGATTATTCACCACTTTTAAGATAGGACGCAAACCTCTAAGACGCTCGCCCGCTTACTCTAACATTTTGCCTTCGGCATCGTTGCACTAAAAATCAATCCCTATCGGGAGAATATAATAGGAATTTAACGGTTTCGAAACCTTGCAGGTTTCTCCACCCAAATTTGATTTTCCAGCTCTGTTCCGCCTTCGGCTCCACGAGGGAAAATCAAACTTCGTTAAATCGCGGATGTTAAAAACAGCCTTATTTGAACATCCGCTACTGAACATCCTTTACTTGAACGGAACGCTCTGAAACAGAGCCGTTGAGCTAAATTGTAGTTCAAGAGAGCGCATCAAATGACTGGGTCTGCGCTTGAGCTACGGTATGTTGCTGAAAGAGTTCATAATTATCGACAATTCATAAAGCTTAAGAAATAAAAAGTGCAGGGGCTGATTGTAATGCAAAACTTAAAAGAGAAAGCGACGCACTTGAAAAAGCTTAGAAAACATTTTCGACTGATTCCTCAGTTAATAATAAGCATTGTTTTCTTAACTCACGGCATTATGGCTCTAAGATTTGCTGATGAGTTTCTTGACCTCGTGCTGTTTGCAGGATTTGGGTTGAATGTTGCAAAAATGTTGCTCGTGATTGTTGGGCTGGTTGATTTGAGCGTGGCTGTTGGTGTGCTTTTCTTTCCGACTGTTTACATCTTAGCTTACGCATCTTTTTGGCCTCTTGTTCCGACTGCTCTGACATATTTTTCAACAGGAGAATTAGAGGGTGATGTGTTTCTTATAATGGCCATGGCATATCTTGCTTATTCTTTGAATTTGAAAAAGAAAGCCCGTTGGGAATCGCACAAAAACCAAAATGTGACAAAAAAATCATAAGATTTATATAGTGGAGAGTGTGACAAAAAAGTCATGGGTGTTGAATTAGAAAACATCGTGGAAACAAAAGTAAAGAGCTTGCTTGAAGAAGCAATGCACAAGAGCCTCGGAATAACAGTGAGAGAGCTTGAGAGCGATATAACTGACAGGCTGAAGAGAAGCGCACTGCTATCATACACCATAGACACGAGCATACCATTCAAACAAGCAAAAAGGAAGTTCAAACAAGAATACCTTGCAAGACTCCTGCAACTGAACCTTGGAAACGTTGCGGAAGTTGCAAAAATCGCAAACGTTGACAGAAGATCAGTCCACAGAGCAATTGCAAACCTGCAAATAGATGTGAACAACCTGAGAGAATTCCTTCAAAGAGGAACTTACGTAAAACAACTGGCAGTTCAAGACATAATAGAAGAGAGCCTGTCGGCCTACAAGAGCTCCCTTCACCCCAGAAAATACAGCGCGCTGTACAAGAGAGCCCCGGAAATATCAAAGGACATAACAAAAGAGCTTCCAGAACGACCAGAGCCTCTTGCAACAGCCCTTAGAGAATTTGAGAAAAGGTACATAGAAAAAGCCCTTGAAGAGACAAGGGGAAACATAAGCAAAGCGGCGCGAAAAATAGGAATAAGATTCGAGACCCTTCACAGAAAAATAAAACAGTTGGGCATCAGCGCTTGACAACAAAAGGGGAAATTATGCAAGCGCCAAGAACACCAAGGAAAAGATCCTTCATAGTATCAAACATTGAGAGCTGAGAATTCTGAGAGAACAGAAAATCACGCACAAACTCGTGCCACTCCCACACAACAGCCACAAGAGCAACAAAACACACAACGAAAAATATGCTAATCCTCCGGTCAGCGCTGTACAGACCAAGAGCGTGCGCCCTTCTCAAAAGAAGAGATGCGCTGATGGCAACTGCCATCCCGCCAAAAAAGTGCAAGAACTCATCAAGCCACCAGAAAAGCTCAAAAAGACGAAACGGATTGATAATAAGCTCGCTGACAAGCAAGATTAGCGCAGGATACCAAAAAATCTTGACAAGTTCCCTCATTGCGCTGAAAACTTAGAACTCATTAAAAAATATTGTGAAAAAAATCAAATAAAAAATCAAATGAAAGAGCCCGCTCCAAATACTGGAGGCCTGTTAACATCCTTGACAGACACTATGACTTCAAGGGATGCTTGATTGCCCTGCGAATCCTCTGCTGTGATCACAACCTTGTGATTTCCAGCATCGTCATATCCAGTCTCCTTGGTTTTTGAGGTCATCCAACCAGAATACGTGACCTTGATATCATCGCCTTCAGGGTCGGAAATAGAAGGGCTGAGCGTTACAGTCTCACCCTCGTTGACCTCAATGGGACTTTCAAGCTCTATTACAGGAGGCCTGTTGAGCGCTTCCACAACAACGCTGACAGTCTGCTTTGAACTCAAATCACCATCGGTTGCAGTAACGGTAAGCTCGTACTCGCCAGCATCCCCTACTTTTGTAGTCCAGGCACCATTCTCATCAAGCGGCTCGTCAAAAATGAACCTAACCTCATCACCGTCAGGATCACTTGCTTTGGGCGTTATAAGAACGCGCTCGTTCTCCTTCACATTGACTGGTGAGAGCTCCTCAATTACAGGAGGCCTGTTGACATTCTCAACCTTTATGACCACAGTCTTATTAGACTGACTCTCTCCATCATCTGCGACTATCAGAACCTTATATTCTCCAGCATCATCAAACGACAGCTCCTTAATTGGAGATGTCAAATAACCGCTGTAAGTGACTGAGACCTCATCGCCGTCAGGATCGCTCACTTTTGGATCCAACCTCAGAGTCTCGCCTTCGCGAACAACAACCGGACCTTCAAGACCGATTATTGGAGGTTTGTTCTTCGGATCGACAATCAAAAGGACGTCCTGGGAGACCGTGTTGAAACCGTCGGAAGCAGTTATGGTAACGACGTACTCTCCAGCATCGCCGACCTCTGTCTGCCATTTGCCCTCATCATCAAGAGGAGATGTGAAAGTGTAAGTTATAGGATCACCATCAGGATCTGTCGCCTTGAGATTGGGGAAACTCACAAGATCCCCCTCGACAACCTTCTTTTTCGGAAGATCATTTTTGGACTCATCTGAAACAGAAGGCGTTGAGCTGCCATCGCCAGAATTATCATCAGCATCAGAGGGCTGCGAATCATCGAGGACAGCCTCATCCTTTCCTTCATCAGAGGAATCAGCGCTCTGAGAGGGCTGAGTGCTCTTGAGGCTTGCGTTGCCAGCGTCAGCATCGCTCAATCCAGAATCATCTCCGGTTGCGGCCTTTCTTGCAGGAAGCGCCGGTGCGCAGGCAACGAGCAAAATGGACAACAATAAAACGACTGTCAAAACTTTCATATGCAAACCCCCTCTGGCGAAACCCCTTTTGATACTCTCTTCTTACTCTGGCTCCAGGTTTCAGCCAGCTTTTTGTTACCATTCTGCAATGCTCAAAGCTTATTTAAGCTTTTTCGTGACTGAAAAGATATAATCAAACAGGCTAAAATCAAATGGGCTAAAAGGTCATTCCCCGCAAGGCCTGAGAGCGAAAAACAAGACGAGAGAAAAACACAACGCGCAGACTAAAATAGCAATCGAGTACATAAGAAAGAAGTCTGAAGGGTAAAAAGTTATCAGCGTGCTGTTTGCAGGAAATATCCAATTGCCCTGGGGGAAGAAGACCAGGTGAAAATACCAGAAAAGAGAATTGAAAGGCACAATGAGTCCCAAAATCGCCGCGCCCAAGAGAATAAGAAAGCCATTGCGAACAACAACACGCCCGTAAGCCAATATGCCTGAAAACGACAGTATGAATGCAAAAATCAAAACAAAAAAAGAGAGCCATAATAGATTTCGAACATCACGCAAATGAGAAACCTCGCGCTCATTGAAAACAGAAGGAATTGGAGCTAGCCCGAAAAAATAATCAAACAGTTGAGCAGTCGGCCCTGCACTTTTAGGCGGGCTTGTCAACTTCAAAACCTCCTGAGTGAAAAAAGGATCAGATACTAGAACAAAAAGAGACAAAAGAAGGCAGAATATAGCAAAAGAGAGAGAATAGGCCCATCGCATCATCTAACTTTTGCACCATCCTCTATATCGACCATAACATCTCCTTGCTCTGTTCGCAAGGCCTTGCCATTATAGAGAACGCGCCCGCCCTTGACCTCCAACTTGACAGCCATAAAATCGTCTATTGTTATGGTGTCACTTTTTGGAACAATGCCTGGAACGAACACCTGCTCTCCTGCACGCGCGCCCGGAGCTTCAACAACCTTGACAGAATCCCCTTTTTCTGCTGCCAGCATCATTCCCTGGCTCTCAACCCCCCTCAAACGGGCAGGCTTGAGATTTGATACGAAAACTATGCGCTTTCCAAGAAGCTCATCCTTTGAATAGAATTTCTTAACGCCCGCAACAAGCGTCCTCTTATGATCTCCCGCATCAATTGTCAAGACGTAAAGCCGATCAGCTTTAGGATGATCCTCCACCTTCTCTATTACGCCAACTCGCAAGTCAATCCTTGAGAGAGGATCGGAAGACTCTGCAGGCTCGGGCTCATCAAACTTTTCAAACAAGATCCTGGGCTGCGAGATGAACCCTTTCAAGCCGGTCTTGAACTTGGCGTCCCTAAACTTTCCAAGAGGAACCCCAATACACTCTGAGAGCTTTCTTGCACTCTTGGGAATTATAGGATAGACGAGAATGCTTATTATCCTCAGATGCTCAAGAGCAGTATACAAAATAGTTGAGAGGCGCGCCTTATCTTCCACCTTCCAAGGCGCCTGATCATTGACGTACTTATTGCAAGCCTTGATGTAATTCCAAATGAGCTCTATTACCCTATTCCACTCGCAAGAATCAACAAGAAAAGAGAGCTCTTTTAGATCTGGAATCTCCTTTTCCAGCTCTTTTTCTGCAGAAGTCAGATCAGAGCAAGGAGGAATCTTTCCATCAAAATTCTTGTGAACAAGCTTTGAGACTCGTTGAAGAAGATTGCCAAGACTGTCTGCAAGATCCCCGTTGTTCCTTGCAACAAGCGCTTTTTCTGAAAAATCACCATCCCTTCCAGCAGGAACATCGCGAAGAAGCACATAGCGCAAAGCATCAGAGCCAAACCTCTCAACAACATCAAACGGATCCACGACATTGCCCAGGGATTTTGACATCTTGTGGCCGTCCTTTGTCAGATGCCCGTGAACAAGAATAGTCTTTGGCAGAGGAAGATCGGAAGCCATCAGAATGGCAGGCCAGATCACAGAGTGGAACCACAAGATATCCTTTCCTATGACCTGGCAGTCAGCAGGCCAGAACTTCTCAAACTTTCTTGTCGGATAGCTTATACCGCTCAGATAATTAATCAGAGCATCAAACCACACGTACATCACGTGCTTGGGATCGCCCGGAACAGGAATTCCCCATTTGAAACTTGCACGACTAACGCTAAGATCGCGCAAAGGCTCTTTGAGTCTTTGAAGTATCTCCTTGCGCTTTGATTCTGGCTGTATGAATTCAGGATTGCCCTCTATATGACGAACAAGGTCTTCCTGAAAAGCTGACAGCTTGAAAAAATAGCTCTCTTCTGAAATCTCCTGCACAGCCTTTTTGTGAGTTGGACAAAGCCCATTTTCGAGCTCGCGCTCAAGATAAAAAGCCTCGCAACCAGTGCAATAAAGCCCGGTATACGTGCCCTTGTATATCAAACCCTTATCAGCAACCTTGCGCCATATTTCCTGCGCAGTCTTCACATGCTTTTTGTCCGTCGTCCTTATGAACGCATCATTTCGAACTCCGAGCTTTTCGCACAACAAAACAAACAGCCCAACCATCTCGTCAATGAACTGACGAGGCTTTTTTCCAGCAGACTTTGCCGCCTGCTCAAGCTTCTGGCCGTGCTCATCGGTTCCTGTAAGATAGAAAACGTCAAATCCTGCAAGCTCGTGCCATCGCGCAAGAAAATCCGCGATTATCAATTCATAAGCAAAGCCTATGTGAGGCGCGGCATTAGGATAAGCAATAGCCGTTGTAACATAATAAGTCTTTTTGGGCATGAACTTGAAATTTCAAATGAGCTTTAAAAAATTATGCTCGACGGCTTATTGCAAGATAGCCAAACCCGTAAAGACAGGCGAAATCATCCCTTAACGGCCTCAAGCAAACATCAAGCTCTTTTGATGGGAGCAGCTCATCCGATACTATAAGGCAGATATTCTTGCCTTTCTCAGAATACCACTTATCAACGCATTTTCGAGCATAAATTGCCTGAGCTGCGCGAACAGGATCGTCCAGACTATACCCGTTCAGAATAAATGAGTCGTAAGAGATGCTTGCAGTCACACCATCAACCCCCTCGTCTATCAAGGACATAGAATTGCGAGACGCCCATTTTTTCAACCCCTTTAGCCTTTTTCCGGAAACATTGACAAATGTATCGGTACCGCAATATTTGGATACGAACCCGTAAACATCACTCATCTGAGCGGCAGAAGAATCAAAAACCACCAGATGCAGATCTCCGGTCAGAGGATGCGGCTTTTCACGCACAATGTGAGAGTCCGGCAAAAAGCAAGATATTATGCTTTTCGCCCCATATGGAATGTTTGTCATATTTAATTTTCCAAATTACCCATTTATAAACCTTTTTGAAGAAGCGCAAAACCGCCAAACAATAACCGAGCCAATCAGAGCAAAACGCAGCAATTTTGGAACTTTCCTGCAAAAACGTTTCTGTTAAATTGCTATTAAGTGATCTGAATGAAGTGAGAAGCACAGCAGGATGCTGAGCGTTAGTGTAGTGAGTTTTCATATTTGAGAATATTATAGATTTCGAGCGTAGCGAGCGTATAT
>RFLK01000019.1 GCA_003694525.1 Candidatus Woesearchaeota archaeon | reverse complement strand
GTTTCAGAGAAAACTATATAAACCGAGCTTGGCGACTTCGACGATTGTGGGTCGTTAGCTCAGTCTGGCAGAGCACTCGGCTCTTATTGACCAATATGAATTGGCAGAAGCAACCGAGTGGTCGGGGGTTCAAATCCCCTACGACCCGTACTTTTTTATGTACGTTTTAACGTACCAAATGATTATATCGTCTGTGTGTTCAATTGGCAACATAACATAGTGAGGTGATATTTTATGGCTAAAAAGAGAGCTCGTGCGCCTATGCGTGCCGGAGCAGTGTGTCCGCCTTCAAAGTGCGGTCCTAAGTGTTTGCTTTTGGGGCTTATCAGTGCTGTTCTTATGGCAGCAGGTCTTTGGCTTCTTGTCGGAGGCGTTATGATGCAGTGGAGTGCTATGTCCTGGCAGAAGGTTCTTGCCTGGTATTCTGGAGGTTTTGTTCTCTGGTGCATAGCAAAATGCGCTAAGATGAAAGCGTGTCCTTCGTGCAAGTAATTGCACATTTTTTCTTTTTTTAGGTGATTTATGTACGTTAAGATATTGAATGGCGAGGGGAGGTTCCCAAGGCTTGATCGGTTTGAGGTAGTTTTGCACGAGGGGGTGTTTAAGAACAAGAGGTTCAACATTCCGGCAGCTCTGATTTTGAAGCTCATATGGGGTAAGAAGATAGCTGTCAGCAAGAGCGATCTTCAAGAAGCGCTCAAGGAGTGTGCTGTCGGGAACATTTATGAGAAGGATCCCGGCGCCAAGAAGTTTGCTATGGCTTTGAGAAAGCTTGTTGATTAACTTGTTCTGCGTTGTTTTCTTATCTATTTAGTTTTAGGAGGCTGATTCCAAGAAGTAGCATTATTGCGTGGTGGAGTGCTGAAAGTGTTGCAATTATCCAGTATGCTTTGCCGAGTACTGTTGTAGTTCCCGTATTTGCGAGTTTTTGCGATATTTCGCTCATTTTTTCACTCAATTCCTTAAAATCACTGCTCATTGTTTCCATATCTTTTGCGTTCTGCTCGAGGCTATCGCCTGTTCCTTTTATGCTCACTCCAAGAGTTTGCATTGATGCTGATGTGCTTTTGAGCTGGTCGCCGGTTTTCTTGAACAGGGAGTAGGTCTCGCCCATTGGCTTCCATCCGAGGATTTCAAAGCCTACAAAGCCTGCAACCTTGTACAGCGCATCGCCTGCAGAGTTTGTTGCTGATGATGCTATTTCTGCTGAGTTTGCTGCATTGTAAAGGGTTATTTTTGCGGCTCTTATGCTCTTGGCAGCATTTGAAGCAGAGATTGACGCGTCTCTCATATACCTTGACATATCTTGAAATTCCGCGTTTAGCCCGTCTCCTGAAAGTATTGCAGGAATGCCCCATTTTGATATGTGGAAAGAGCCGTATGCTGTTGCAGCAAGCCCCAGTGATCCATACACTATGAGGAGCATTGAGATGATTGTGACAAACTTGGATTTTGAGTCCCTCTTTTTCATTTCTTTTGGCGTCTTACTCTTTCAAGGTTTTTAAGGGTTGCCTGCGACAATGCTTATCTTTTGAGTCGTGGGCATCCACAACTTTTATATATCCCTCCTTCTCAGAGGTTTTTGAGTGAGAAAAGAGACGGAAAAGGGCCTCATTGGTTTTTTCTCACCTAACGAAGGTGATTTGTAGCAGTGGCCAGGAAAACAAAACTTAAACCGCTTTTACCGACTTTAAAAGAGAAAAAGCGCTATTTGGCGTTTGAAATAGTCTCTAAAGGAAAAATAAGGTCTTTTTCATCGGTTTCCAAGGCAATTTGGGCATCTATGCTCTCTTTTGTTGGCTCATTGGGCGTTGCACGTGCAGGATTGCAAATCTTTCCGGACAAGTTTGACTCTCAAAGCCAAAGAGGGCTTTTAAAGGTGGCTCACACGAGCGTTGATTGTGCAAGAGCAAGCCTTGCTTTGATAGATGAGATTGATGGCAAGCAAGTTATTGTTCGCTCTCTCGGGGCCTCGGGAATTATGAAGAAGGCTTATGAGAAGTACGTTCTCGCCAAACAAAAGCAAAATATCAAGTTTACAGGATTCAAGGCCAAAGGGAAGGCTTTAAATCCGGGAATTGAAGGAGGTATCTGATATGCAACCGATGCAACATCAAATGATGGGTTATGACAGGGCAATCACTATGTTCTCGCCAGATGGCAGGCTGCTTCAGGTCGAGTATGCGAAAAAGACAGTCAGCCAGGGCTCTACTGCGATCGGTCTTGTGTGTAGCGACGGGGTTTTGCTTGTTGCAGACAAGAGGATCGTGGATCCGTTGATTGTCCCCGAGGGAGTTGAAAAGATTTTTCAGATTGACGATCACATAGCTGCAACTTTGAGCGGAATAGTCTCTGATGCGCGTGTTCTTGTCGAGCGCGCTCAGCTCAAGGCTCAACAGCACAGGGTGACTTACGATTCGCCAATCGATACCATAACAGTCGTAAAGGATGTTTGTTCACTAAAGCAGGTCTGCACTCAGTCTGGAGGCTTGCGCCCATTTGGCGTGTCTCTCTTGTTTGCAGGAGTTGACAGGGACGGACCAAAGCTTTACCAAACAGATCCGATTGGAATATTCTTCCAGTTCTACGCATCTGTCATAGGTGAGGGAGAAGCAGATATAGAGGAGATCCTATTGAAAGAGTACAATCCCAAGATGAGCATAGATGATGGGTTGAAGCTTGCAGTTGGCGCGCTCTATTCTGTTCTTGACAATAAGTTCAACAGCGAGAGGCTTGATGCGGTGTACATAACCACAAAGGATCGCAAAGTGGTCAAGGTTAGCCGTGCAAAGCTTGACAAGACGCTCAAAGAAGTTAAGAAGAAGTAGGAATGTGTTAAGATGAAAGATGAGATTCTGATGGAGAATAAGAGTATAGTCGTTCCAGGAGAGGTTCTTGCAAAGGGCATGAGTTTTCTGCCCGGACCGGGAACTTATCGCAGGGATGATGTTATCGTGGCAAAGAAGGTAGGTCTTGCAACTGTCGATGGCAAGGTCATAAAGCTCATTGCGCTAAATGGCACTTACTTGCCTCGCGTAAAAGACAAGATAATCGCAAGGGTTATCGACGTTCTGATGACTGGCTGGAGGGTTGATATAAATTGTCCTTACAGCGCGGTCTTGACTATGAAGGACGCTACAAACGAGTTCATACCCCGAGGAGCTGATCTGACGAAGTATTATGATCTTGGCGATCATATGCTCTGCCAGGTTGTAAATGTGACATCGCAAAACCTCGTGGATGTTAGCATGAAGGGTCCTGGTTTGAGAAAGCTCAAAGGGGGCCGATTCATAAAGGTGTCTCCTTACAAAGTTCCTCGAGTAATCGGCAAGGATGGCAGCATGGTTAGTATGATAAAGAAGGCAACGGGCTGCGATATAATTGTCGGCCAGAACGGCGTTATATGGATTAACGGAGATCCCAAGGCAGAGGTTGTTGCTGTTAAGGCCATAAAGAAGATAGACAAGGAAGCTCATTTGAGCGGACTTACAGATAGGATCGCAAAATGGCTTGAGGAGGCGAAATAATGACATATCATAAGCGTTTTGATGGAAGGGCGTTCGATGAGGTTCGTCCTATGAGTGCGCAGGTTGGCATAATTCCCAACGCTGACGGCTCTGCGCGTTTTCAGATAGGCGATACTGTTGCTCTTTGCGCAGTTTACGGTCCTCGTGACCTGCACCCGAGGTTCTTGCAAAATCCTGGAACTGGAATTTTGCGAGTGCACTATAATATGTTGCCTTTTTCCGGGCACGGTGATAGGGTTCGCCCTGGCGGTAGCAGGCGAAGCAAGGAGATTAGCATGGTAATGCAGAACGCATTGCTTCCGGCTCTTAATCTGAAGGCTTATCCTAATACTGTTGTTGACGTGTTTGTTGATTTGCCTCAAACAGATGCTGGAACGCGCTGCGCGGCAATAACTGCTGCTGCTATGGCTCTTGCAGATGCAGGGCTTGAGATGACTGACTTGCCTTGTGCGATTGCTGCAGGACGCGTTGAGGATAAGATTGTTGTTGATCTGAATTATGAGGAAGATTCTTTCCACGACGGATGTGACATTCCTGTTGCAATACTTCCAAACACTGGACAGGTCACTCTGTTGCAGATGGACGGTGAGATCTCGCGCGATATGCTAAAAGAGGCTATCGGAAAGGCAATAGAGGCTGGAAAGAAGATTTACCAAGTTCAAAAGGAAGCTATAAAGAATAGTTTTGCCAAGGGGGAGTGAGATAATGGCAGATGAGCATATTGTAAAGGCTCTTGCGGCAGATGTGAGGTATGATGGCCGCAAGAAGTTAGAGTATAGAGATGTCAAGGTAGAGTATGGTGTTTCAAAAAGTGCAGAGGGCTCTGCGCGTGTCAGCATCGGCGAGACTGTTGTTATGGCAGGGGTTAAGATGGAATTGACAACGCCATATGCTGACCGTCCAAATGAGGGTAATATAATGGTCAACGCTGAGCTTTTGCCGCTTTCAAGCCCGCGCTACGAGCCAGGACCTCCTGGCGAGAAAGCTACAGAGATCGCGCGTGTTGTTGACAGAGGCATTCGCGAGAGCAAGGCGATTGACACTACAAAGCTGTGCATCGCGCCTGGCGAGAAGGCATGGGGTGTCCTCATAGATGTTGTCAGCATCAATGATGCTGGAAACTTACAGGATGCTGCAGCTCTTGCCGCAATTGCCGCGCTCAAGAATGCAAGGTTGCCTCAGTTGAGCGAGCACGGTCAGATAGACTATGATGCTACAAAAACTGACAAGCCTTTGCCCTTGGAGCGCGAGCCTGTTGAAGTCACTGTTTACAAGATAGGTGAGCATTATTTCATAGACCCTCTTTGCACAGAGGAGGATTCTGCCGATGCTCGTCTGACGATTGCAGTGACAGAGAAGGATACTATTTGCGCGTTGCAAAAGGGCGGAGTCGGCCCTCTGACTGTTGAGGACATCGACCATATGATTGGTATTGCTCAAAAGCACTCTAAACAGTTGAGAAAGGCGCTTTAAGGTGGTGGCAATGGAAGAGAAAAAGTATACAAAATATGAGAAAGCGCGGATGATTGGATCTCGCGCCTTGCAGATCAGCATGGGGGCTCCTTTTCTGGTAAAGCTGTCTGAAAAGGAGCTTGAGAGCATCGGATACAACCCTATTGAGATTGCAAAGCTTGAGCTTGAGAAGGGCGTTCTTCCGATGACTGTAAAACGTCGCAGCTCAAAGGCAGAGGCGTAATTTTTCTTTTTTTATGATTTCTAATATTACAGAGGAGAAGCTTGAAAAGTATTTTGATGTGACTGGAAGGGCTCTTGCCAAGGTCAAGCTTGTTGATACTATCAATGTTGATGCAAAGAGCGCAGGAAAGGACTTTTTAGATATGGCTCAGCGTTATTTTGACGACGCAAGGCATTTTCAGGAGAAGGGTGATTATGTTAATGCTTTTGCGGCTTTGAACTATGCTCACGGCTGGCTCGATGCTGGAGCTCGGATAGGTCTTTTTGATGTGGATCACGACTCCACTCTTTTCACGGTTGATTAGTTGCTTCCATTTGAATTTATGACAGGAAAGTAGTCACTTCTTATTTTATACAAGTATGCAATCTTTCATAGTATGCGCAGTGTTGTGAAAAAGGACATCTTGAGGGTTCTAAGACAATCTCTCAAGGCCGTATCAGATAGGGATGTTGCAAGGCTTTCTGCAATATCCAATGAGACGATTCACGATGCCAGCATTTATCAGGATGAGGATTCTCTTACTATTGCAATACTTATGTATTCTATTGCCAAGGTTTTTGCTCGTTGCATTGAAAAAGGCAGGACTTGCCCTCTCATTGAGGACCAGATTTCCCTTGCAATGGAGATGCTTGAGGCTGATGATATCAACGGTTATAGGTCTGCAGTAAAGGAGGTTTTATCCAGGATTTCAGCATTGGATACGCGTTTGAGAATGTACGTTCAGGAAGTTATTGATCAGGCTAAGATGAAAAAGGCGGGAAAGCTTCACGAGCACGGAATTTCAGTAGCTCGCACAGCAGAGCTCTTGGGCCTCTCGCAATGGGAAGTTCAACAGTACATAGGCAAGGTTGCATTTGATGGAAAAGCTGCAGTTCGTGCAAGAAAGAGGCTCTCTTATGCAAGAGGTTTGTTCAAGTGAAAGGGATTGTTTTTGATGCGGGGCCTATAATTAGTTTGGGAATGAATAATCTTTTGTGGATTCTTGAAGAGTTGAAGTTGCGCTTTGATGGTGCGTTTTTATTGCCTGGTGGTGCGAAAAGGGAGCTTGTTGACAGGCCTTTGCAGACTAGAAGGTTCAAGTTTGAGGCATTGCAGGTTCAAAGTCTTTTGGATAAAGGTGTTTTCACTCTCGTCGACAATTCTGCAATGCGCAAGGATGCAAGAGCTTTGTTGAATCTTGCAAACAGGATATTGTCTGCAAAGGGCCACTCTATGAGGATTGTTCAGATAGGTGAGATGGAAGCGATAGCCACTGCACTGAGGGGTGGTTTCAAGACTCTTGTTATTGATGAGCGGGTGACTCGTACTTTGATCGAGGAGCCCGAATACTTGCACAAGCTTATGGAGAAGAAGCTTCACACAAGATTGAAGCTCAACAAGCGCTTGCTCAATGAGTTCTCAAGAAAAGTCAAGGATCTGAAGATAATAAGGTCTATAGAGCTTGTGACTGTGGCTTTTGAGAAAGGAATTCTTGACAGGTTCATAACAAGCGTGCCTAATGCAAGGCGCGAGCTTTTGGAGAGCATTCTGTGGGGTTTGAAGCTTGACGGGGCTTCTGTTTCTGAGTCTGAGATAAATGAGCTTGTGCGTATGCACGAGTGATATTCAATTATATTATTGGTTTCTTAATGCGTGTTTGTACGCGCATAGTTTGTACGCGAGTTTTGCAAGAGCGAAAGCTTCAGCCCTGTATGCTGCTTCTGGTGCGAATTCTACAATGTCTGCGCCAATAACTTCCTTTTCCTCAAATGTCTTTTTTAGAAGCTCAAGTGTTGGATACCATAAGAGCCCTCCTGGCTCTGGAGTTCCTGTATTTTTTATCAAGGATGGGTCGAATGCGTCAACATCAATGCTCACGTAGACTTTTTGTGTTAGGTGAGCTAGGATTTCTTGTATTTTTTCTGAGTTGAATTCTTTTGCGCCAATCAATTTCACATTTGGGTTGCTGTCAGCGTATTCTCTCTCGCTCAGATCCATTGCTCTAACTCCAACTATTGCAATTTTGTGATTGGGAGCCAGTCTTCGTGCAACGCATGCGTGATTGTATTGGCTTCCTTTCCAAGAGTATCTCAGATCTGCGTGTGCGTCCAACATCAGTATTGATGTGTCCTTGTGTTCTTTGGAGTGTGCTGATACTATTGCAGGGGTTATTGAGTGGTCTCCTCCGAGCGCTATGGTAAATTTTTTTATGTGAGGTGTAACGTGTTCTCTTATCCTCTCTTGCGCTTCCTCTGGCAAAAGGTTGCTGCACCTGAGTGTTTTGAGAAGTTTTATTCCGCTCTCATAAGGTTCTTTGCAGAGCTCATCGTCATAATATTCAATGTGTCTTGAGGCTGCTATTATTTCATCAGCACCTCTTGATGCTCCTTGCCCGTATGTTGTGTTTTTCTCGTATGCTATTGGAATTATGACTGTTTTTGAGTTTTCCCCTGCATATTCGTCAGGCAGGCCCATAAAGTTCATTTCACTACCTCTGTTTTGAGC
>RFLK01000018.1 GCA_003694525.1 Candidatus Woesearchaeota archaeon | reverse complement strand
CTTTAGTTTTTTCTGTTTTTTCCATGCTCGCAAGTATTGCAAGTGATTTTTCAAAGAATTTTCTTGCGAGCTCAAGGTTTCTTATCGTTTTTCGTATTCTTTTTTGGGCTTCTTCTTTTGCATCTTCTATCTTCTTTTTTGCTGTTGAGATATTGTTGATCACTATGTTTTCTCCTATTATCTTGTTTAGCTCAGTCTCTTCACATAGATCTTGATTATCTTCTCCTATTTGAGCACCTATGTGTTCTCGCATCTCGAGCATTGCTTCAAGGAGTTCTTTGTTTTTCTTGTGCAATTGGGAATTTTGAGGAAGCTCTTCGTCAAGGTGTATGAATATGTAGTCCCAGTTTTGCAGTTGCGCCTCAAGGATTTTCTCAACTGCCAGTTTTTTATCGTCAAGCTTTGCTATGTTTGCGAGCTCTTTTGCAGCCTCTCTTGCAAGTTCTTTCTTATTCATTAAAACTCGAATGCTTTTTTGCTTTTTTGTATTATTCCAGGAGCTCCTCCTCCGTGCCAGGAGAATCTGGGCCTTATCCTCATCGGGTACATTCTCTCGTTTACATCATCTATTGCAATGCAGGCGCCGGGAACTCTCGGGAGGTTTGCAAGCTCTTTGTCAAGCCCTGCTCTCATATAGGTCTGCATTAGGTTTCCAAGAGCGTCTGTGTCTATTTTTGCTGTTAGTCTGTGCGCCAATATTATGTCAGATTGGGTCATTGCGTCAGTGTGAATCTTGCCTGGTTGTTGTGTTACAAGCACCATTGCAATTCCTGGTTGCCTTCCTTCTCTTAGCAGAGTTACAAGCGCATCAGTGCTTGCTACTTTTCCATGCATTGGAAGAAACTCGTGGGCTTCATCGATCATTATCCAGCATATGGGCATTTTCTCTTTCAGCTCTATGTGTTCTTCTTCTATTATGTAGTGTTCTGCTTGATGCACTGATGCATATTCCTCGTTCTTTCTCGCTTTCATTCTCTCTATGAACAGTTTCATGGTGACTATTCCCAGAACAAGCTGTTTTATTCTCCACCCGTTTGGCATTATTGCATAGGCTGAAAGGTCAAGGACTGTTATTTGGCCTCCTTGGACGAGGTCTTTTATTGGTGTTGCTTGTGGTGAGAATATTCCCCAGTCTTGCACTGCTATGAATCTGTTTCGCGCGAGGTTCTTGACAGTGCGCTCTTCGCTCTCATCAGCGTCTATTGCTGCTATTATGTCTGGTATGTCGTAGGGCTCTCCTTTTTTCTTTAGGCCCAGCACTATTCTTTCTATGAATACTGCTGCGGGGTTTGTGCTCTCAAGCTCAAAGGTGAGGTTCCAATCCTCTGGAGAGAGTTCTTGAGGGTTTATTGCAAATGGCTTGTCAGTAGGTATGCCTTGCTCTTTCCATTTATTGTAATATCCAAGGGGGGTGTAGATTACAACAGGGATTGCCTTGCCTTCAAGCCCCCATTCTTTTAGTAGTGCTTCGTCTTTGTGGTTTGGGAATTTCATGGTCCAGTATATTCCCATTGTGTCGAGAAGTATTACTGAGAGTTGGTCTCTCATATCATCTGGCAGGGATGCTATTCCTTCTGCTATAACTCCCATGCAGTATGATTTTCCTGTTCCTCTTTTTCCGCATACGAATACTACGTGGGCTTTGTTCAGGTCCATATAGACCGGCTGGGATAGTGTTGTGACTGCGCCCATTTTCACGTAGTGTTTTCCTATAAGGACTGCTCCTTTTGTTCCGTACTTTTCCCTGTCTTTTTGCTCTCTTCCAAGTATTATCTCGTACACCATCTTTTGCTCTTATGATTAATTTGTTGTTTATAATACTAACTGGGTTGCATCAATAATTCTGAGATCTGGGTTTTTGATAAAGAAGAAATAATAAAAATTAGTATTTGTTTATAGTCTTGCAGCAGTCACTATGTTGACTGGGGATTTTTTGACATTGCTGCCCATTGCAACTATGTGCTTTACTTTTGCTTTGTGCGCAACTTCCACAAGATCCCTTTCTACAACTCCGTCAAGAACTATTGCGTAGACTCCCGAGTTCAGGGACTTTAGAGTGCTTGTAAGTTCTGTGAATGGGACTTTTCCAAGCACGTTCATCTTATCATCGAGAACATACGCCCCTTTTGTCCCCACAAGGCCTTCAAGAAGAGATCCGAGTTTTTTTGCTTCATCCGAGCTCAGTTTTGCAGGGCTTTCAGTAGTTTCTCTTGAGTATCTTGACTCCCTGCTAACTCTTCTCTCGCGATCTTTCCCGCGGATGAGCGGTTTTCTGATGCTTTGGCTCGTGTCCATTGATGCAAGCTCGTGCTTTGCTTGTTCTGCTGTTATTCTTGATCGTAGAGCTTTGTGGATTTCTTTCTTTGTCAGCTCTTCGACTTCTTTTCCGTCGGGCGCTCTTGTGACAAAGTCCACTTCTGCAACGCCGAAAAGGTCTCTTAGTATGAGGTTTCCTCCTCTATCGCCGTCTACAAATGCAACTATTGTTTTTCGCTTTGATAGGTCTATTATTGTTTTTGGAACGCTTGTTCCGTTCATCGCAATCACGTTCTTGAATCCGTACTTTAACAATGCGAGAACATCTGCGCGCCCTTCAACTACTATGACTTCTTCAGCATCTTCTATTCCCGGGCCTGCTGGCAGTCTTTCTTTTCCGTATGTTGTAATTTCCATTACTCTGACAGAGTGTGCGACTTCATCGGCTATTTCTTGGCTGTCTGGCATCACAGAGTCCATCAGGTTCTTGAGAAGCTGCTTTGCTCTCTCTACGACAAACTGTCTTTTGCTTATTCTGACATCCTCTATGTTTCTGACTTTGACTCGCGCATTGCAGGGCCCTATTCTTTGTATGACTTCAAGCGCTGCGCCGACTATTGCTGTCTCTGCTTTGTCAAGCGAGCTTGGAATTACTATCTTTCCTGAGCTCTTGCCTCCTCTTGTGTCTATTGTGACTTCTATTCTGCCTATTCTTCCTGAGCGTTGCAGCTCTCTGAGCTCAAGGTCTTCTCCTAAAAGGCCTTCTGTCTGGCCGAATATTGCTCCTATAACATCTGGCCTGTCTACAACGCCATCTATTTCTATGGCTGCGTTTATGATGTATTTTGATGATACTGGACTTATTTTTCCCATTTTGTTTACCCCCTTGGGCTTTAGAACAAGCTATGCCTGAAGCTTTTACAGCTTTTGGCCTTTGCAGTGAATTTGTGAATTGTGATGCTTGTCCTAATGCCCTTGTCATTAGGCATTAGAAAAGGAGGATGTAGCCCTTTACACTAACCCCCAATCTCCCAGCTTGGCTTTTGCCGTAGCTCCATTGGGTACTCTCGTGAAGGGCTGTGAATGTGACCTTTTCTAATGGAAAATGCTCCGCTCTCATAGTATTTAAGGTTTTTGGTTACTGTTGAATGGCAACAACCCGTTTATAAATGCATTTTAGAATCAATTTTTAAAGCCACTCTTTTTAAAGCTTTTAAACCAAATAAACCAAATTTGGTAACTATAATATACCACTGAAAGTGCGCGGAGTAATATGGCAAGAGTGTTGGTGACAGGAGGTGCGGGATTCATAGGATCGCATTGTATTGACAGTCTCCTTGCAAGAAGGGATAGTGTGATTTGCGTTGATAATTTCAATGACTACTATGATCCTAAAAAGAAAAGGTTGAACATCAAAGACTACGTGAAATCCAATAATTATTCTCTTGTAGTCTCGGACGTTGCAGATTATAAGAGTATGCGATCTGTTTTTGAAAAGCACAAGCCCGATAAGGTTCTGCATCTTGCAGCTCGCGCGGGAGTTCGCGCATCTCTAAAGGATCCGCTCGAGTATGTTCGCTCTAACGTGAATGGAACTGCAACCTTGCTTGAGTGTGCAAGGGAGTTTGATGTCAGGGATTTCGTTTTTGCTTCAAGCTCTTCTGTTTACGGTGCGAATAAGAAGGTTCCTTTTAGCGAGGATGATCCTGTTGAAGAGCCTGTATCTCCTTATGCTGCCACCAAGCGTATGTGCGAGGTTCTGGCTTCTAATTATTCGAGGATGGGTTTGCGCATTGCAGCATTGCGTTTTTTCACTGTTTACGGCCCTCGCAACAGGCCGGATATGGCTATTTACAAGTTTGCAAAGTCAATAGTTTCAGGAGAAGAGTTGACAGTCTATGGCAAGTGTGATGAGGTGAAAAGAGATTGGACTTTCATTGAAGATATCGTTCAGGGAACTCTTGCTGTTCTTGATAACGTTCACAGGTTCTCTTTTGAGGTGTTTAATCTTGGAAATTGCAAGCCCGAGCCGGTCATTTATCTTGTCAAACTTCTTGAAAAGAATCTTAAAATGAGCGCAAAGGTGAGAAGGGCGCCTCTCCCTGCAGTTGATGTTCCCATAACATACGCGGATACTTCCAAAATGGAACGATTGCTCAGGTGGCGCGCAAGAACTCCTCTCGAGGAGGGAGTTGAGCGGTTCTGCAAGTGGTATCTCTCTCAGGGATGATTCTTGCAAAGCTTTTAATGCTTTGGCGGTTTCTCGTTTTCTATGCCGAGGATGGGTACTGTTCACAAGGAGAAGTATAAGACTTTCAAGGATGTTTTTGATAATTTTACTGAGAGGAATCTTTTCAAGCTTCAAAGCCAGGGTTTTTTTGATGAGCTTGGCTCTCCAGTTAGCATAGGCAAGGAGGCAAATGTCTTTACTGTCGTTTGCGGTGATGAGACAAGGGTTCTGAAAATTTATCGCTTGCAAACTTGCGATTTTAACAAGATGTATGAGTTCATAAGGCGTGATCCTCGGTATGTTGCAATAAAGCGCAAGAGGCGAGAGGTTATTTTTGCCTGGGCTCAAAGAGAGTATCGTAATCTTCTCAAGGCAAGGGAGGGTGGAGTTAGGGTTCCAACGCCAATAACTGTTCTCTATAACATTCTTGTTCTTGAGTTTATAGGCGATTCTAATGGCGCAGCGCCCCGCCTTAAGGATAAAAAACCGCTCAACCCTGAAAGGTTTTTTTTGGATTTGAGGGAGGAGGTTAGAAAGCTCTACTTGGCAGGTCTTGTTCACGGCGATCTGAGCGGGTTTAATGTTTTAAATCACGATGAGCGCCCTGTTTTGATTGATTTTTCTCAGGCAACTCCAGTGGATTCTCGCATTGCAGAGGAGTATCTTTTGCGTGATGCGCGAAATGTCTGCAAGCTGTTCTGCAAGTGGGGTGTTGAGTGCGATAAGGATGAGTTTGTCGAGTATGTTAGAAGCTGATTTTAACGAATTCTGTTTATAAACCCCGCAAACTTTAAAAAGGACGCGTTAAGTTCTGCAATTATGACCTCCCCTCCTCCTCTTGAGGAGTTTGCATATGAGTTGCGCATTCCGCGCGAGCGTATAGCTGTGCTCATTGGAAAAAAGGGGAAGATAAAGAGTGATATTGAGCGAGCTACAAAGACAAAGATCGAGATAGATAGCAAGGAAGGAGAGGTTCGCATTCGCGGAAAGGATGCGCTTTTGCTCTATGTTGCTCGTGAGATCATTCGCGCAATAGGCCGGGGCTTTAATCCAGAAGCTGCTCAACAGCTCTTAAAGCAGGATTACGGCTTTGAGCTCATCAGCATAACAGATTATGCGAGAAATCAAGGAGATGTTGAGCGTTTGCGCGGCAGGGTGATAGGAGAGGGCGGAAAGAGCCGTCGCACGATAGAAGAGCTAACTGGCGCATCGCTTTGCGTCTATGGCAAGACTGTTGGGATCATAGCTCCTATTGAGACCATACATCTTGCGCGCAAGGCCGTTGAGATGTTGCTCTCAGGCTCTATGCACTCTACGGTCTACAGATGGCTTGAGAGGAAAAGAAGGGAACAGAGAATATGAAAGCGGAAGAGATGTCGAAAAGGCAAAGGGCGATTTCTGTTGCTGAGTTTTTTGAGCGTAACAGGCACCTTCTCGGTTTTGATAATAAGAGGAAGGCTTTGTTGACTGTTGTAAAGGAGGCTGTTGACAATGCTCTTGATGCTTGTGAGGAAGCAAAGGTTCTTCCGGAGATTTCAGTTCAGATAATCAACATGGAAAATGATCGTTTCAGGATTTCCATAGAGGATAATGGTCCTGGAATTGTCAAGAAGCAAATTCCTAATATTTTTGCAAAGTTGTTGTACGGCTCGAAGTTTCACACTATGAAGCAGGCAAGAGGTCAGCAGGGAATAGGAATTAGCGCAGCAGTCTTGTACGGTCAGCTGACAACAGGAAGGCCTGCGCGTATCTGGAGCAGGACATCTCCAAAAAAGCCTGCGCACTATTATGAGCTTCATATAAACACCCAGCAGAACTCTCCTGAGATTATCAAGGACGAGATTGTTGAATGGAAGAAGGATCACGGCGTTAAGATTGAGCTTGATATAGAGGCAAGTTATATGCGGGGCGATCAGAGTGTTGACAGTTATCTCAAGCAGACCGCAATTGCGAACCCTCACGCGACTATAATGTATACTAATCCTAGGGCTGAACAGTTCGTTTTTCCAAGGGCTTCAGATGATTTGCCAAAAGAGCCTGTTGAGATAAAGCCTCATCCTTACGGTGTTGAGATTGGTGTTTTGGCTAAGATGATAAAGAACACGCAGGCTCGCACTTTGCAGAGTTTCTTGACAAGTGAGTTCTCAAGGGTTGGCGCTGGAACTGCCAAGGAGATATGCGATAAGGCTGGCCTTTTCACTTCTATGAAACCGCAGGATATGAAGCTGCCTCACATCGAGAAGTTGATTGAAGGGATAAAGGAGACTAAAATAATTGCGCCGTCAACCGATTGCATAGCGCCAATTGGCGCAGAGCTTTTGGAGAAGGGTTTGAGAAAAGAGTTGCCTGCAGAGTTTTATTGCGCGGTTACAAGAACGCCCAGCGTTTATAGGGGGATTCCTTTTGTTGTAGAGGTGGCGCTCGCATACGGTGGCGATCAGCCCGGAGATTCTTCTGCAAAGATTTTGCGTTTTGCAAACAGGGTTCCGCTCTTGTATCAGCAGAGTTCTTGCGCAAGCACAAAGGCTGTTATTTCCACTAATTGGAGGTCTTATGGTTTGAGTCAAAGCCAGGGCTCTCTGCCCCAGGGTCCTTTGACTGTGGTGGTCTCTCTTGTCTCTGTCTGGCCTCCTTTCACTTCAGAGGCTAAAGAGGCCATAGCGCACTATCCTGAGATTATGAAGGAGATGAAGCTTGCTCTGCAGGATGCTGGTAGAAAGCTGGGAATATACGTGCGTAAGAAAAAGAAGATTGCAGATCAGCAGAAGAGGGTTAATATTTTTGAGAATTACATTCCAGAGGTCGCGGATGTTCTCTCTCGAATAACAGGTATGGGAAAGGAGAGGATTGAGCATAATATGCGGTCTATGCTTGAAAAGAACAAGGAATACATTGAGGCTCATAAGGCAACTGTTCAAAAAGTTGAGAAGAGAACAAAAGAGGAGCAGATTGAACTCGTTTCAGGTGATGATCTATGAAGCCATTGCAGAAGATTGAGGAGGTTGGAAAGGCTCTTGTAAAGCAGGCTGCAAGTCAAAAGCCTTTGACTTTGGAGGTTCCGGTCAGGTCTTTGAGTAATGTTATCTATGACAAGTCCACTCATATGCTCAAATTGGGGGATAAGGTTTCCGAGCGTAATTTTTTCAATATTGCTCATGCAAAGAAGTTTTTGCAAACTCTTGAGGTTGCAGCTGCGAGCAAGGAGCTTTTGGAGGCTAACAAGCACGCATCTCTCAGGGACGTGTTTTACATGATAAAGCGCACAATCCCCGGAACAAAGACTAACATAGTCGACGACCAGCCAGAGAGCGATAGTGCAATTGAGGATCTTGAGCTTATAACCGGCTTTTCCAGGGAGCAGTTGCACATCAATGCTAATAAGATGGGCTCTGTTTCAGGTCACGTCATTATTGAGGATCAGGGTGATGAGATAAACTGGGCGAAGATGGGCTCTGGGGGTTGGAGCATTCCGAGTAATGTTGAGGATATAAAGTTCAAGAAGGTTAATGCAAAGTATGTCATCTATATGGAAAAAGCTGCCGTTTGGGAGCGTTTGCACGAGGACCGTTTTTGGGACAAGCAGAATTGCATAATTATGTCCTCTCAAGGCCAGTCTACAAGAGGCATAAGGCGTTTGCTTCAAAGGCTTTCTTTTGAGCACAAGCTTCCAATATATGTTCTTGCGGATTTCGACCCTTGGGGGTTCTATATTTATTCAGTTTTAAAGTATGGTTCAATTAATCTTGCTCATATGAGTGAGGAGATGACTTTAAGGGGTGCGCGTTTTCTTGGAATTATGTCTAGCGATATTGAAAAGTACGGGTTAAAAAAGCATCTTATAACGTTCAAGGATGTTGATATTAAGAGGATTAAACAGTTGCAGAATTATGAGTGGTTCAAGGAGCATAAGCGCTGGCAAAAAGAATTCAAGAATATGTTGAAGATGAAGGCAAAGGCGGAGATTCAGGCGCTCAGCTCTCGCGGTATAAGCTTTATCACTGAAACTTACTTGCCTGAGAAGATTAAGAACAAGGATTGGATTGAGTGATTTCTACGGGCCTGGAGGGATTCGAACCCCCGACCTTCAGCTTAGAAGGCTGCTGCTCTATCCAGGCTGAGCTACAGGCCCTTTGTCTATTGTGCTTTGCGCTCCTTTTTTAAATATTTGTGTCATCGCGCAATCCTTGCGCATCATTCATTATAGAAATATTTTTATTGTGATTTTTTTGCTCTTGAATTATGGTTGATCTTTCGCGTTACCGTTCTGTTCCCGTGTGGGATCGTATTTTTAAGAGTTATAGTGCTGCTGTGGCGCAGGAGCTGATGGGTGAGCTTGATGATGAGCCTGGGAAGGTTTTTTCAAGTGCAATAGAGGAGATTGCCCATCTCAGTGAGAAGGAGCGGGTTTCTCGTCTTGTCAAGCACGTTTATGGAACGCTCAACCCTTCTCTTCGTGTTGACCACCTTCTTCTTCAGGTATCGCATATAATATGTGGCAGGAAAGTGCCATATGATAACCCTCCTGCAACATTGAGGGAGCTTTTGGATTCTTTTGATTAGAAGCTTTCTTGTTCTTTTAGCATTTTCTCAAGCCCTGGCGCGATAAGGGGTTTTCCGTCGACAACCAAATAGCTGTAGGGCAGTTGCACTTCTTCTCCTTCAGCTATGTTTATTGTGATTCCGTTTTTGAATTTCATTTTTTCAAGGGGCTCTCCCATAACTATTTTGTGAGTTACTATGATTGCTGTGTCTGTGCTCATTTGTTTTTCTCCCAGGTTGTATCTTGGATAGTTCAATTGTAGCTCTTCTTTTGTTCTTGCTCTGGGCGGGTTGTCTCCGAGTATTCCTCCGAATATGAAGTTTTCAAATTCTTTTGCCTTCTCTGGTGTGAGTTTTTCAGGAGCTTCTGGGTCTAGAACGCATGCTCTCTCAAGTTTTATCTCCTTCACGCTTTTTTCAGTTGTTTGCGAGAACTCTTCAAGTCTTTTGTCTTTGACGTTTGTTATTAGAAGGTTTTCCTTGCCTACTGTTCTGCTTGCGTGCTTGTATTCAAGAATGCACCAGGGGTAGACTTCTGGTTCTAAATGTTCTACTATGTAGCGTGGCATTATGTTTTTTTGAATTGGGCCACTGTGTCCAGGAGTTCCACGTGTCCTAGGATCATTGCTCTGCAGCAGTAGCGGTCAAGTCCGAGCTCGTCAAGCGCTGCTTTTGGCTCTTCTCCGCTCTCTACTTTCTTTTTGTATTCTTCCCATAGGTGTGCGATGGGTTTTCCGCAGCTCCAGCATCGTATTGGTATTATCATTTCTTTTCTCTCCTAACGGTATGATGTTTGCCTTGATGCTCGCGCTTTTCCGTGATTTCCTGGCTTGTGCGTTTCCTTGCGTCTAACATCGGGCACCAGAAGGCTTCTATCATAGTCTAAGAATAATTTTTTGAGTTTTTTGTCGTGTTCTGCAAGTGATTTTGCTATTGCGGTTCTTATTGCGTCTGCCTGGCTGTTTATTCCTCCTCCGAATACGTTGACGGAGATGTTGATTTTTTTGATTGCGTCTCCTGCAAGCAAAAGCGGTTCTTCTATTTTTGATCTGTATAGTGTTTTTGGAATGCTTGATAGTGCTTGTCTGTTTATTCTGACTATTCCTGTGCCTTTTGTGAGCGTTGCTCTTGCTACTGCGCGTTTTCTTGTTCCGCTCTGGTGTATTGCGCTCATACTTTTCCTCCGATTGCACGGCATAATTCGCCTATTGTTTGGTAGCGCAGGGTTGGGAGCTCTTTCGCTGTTTTTCCAACTCTTTCGAGTTTTTTGTTCTGGTGCTGTGTTGGAACTCCTATGTAGCACATTATTCTTTTGAACGCTTCGCCTCCCCTTGGTGTCTTATAGCCTACCATGTTTCGTATCATTCTTCTGAGGAATCTGTCTGGAAGCCTGCTGACAAAGGGGCCTTTTTGGGGCTTTCCCATATCTGCCCTGAGGTAGTGGTATTTTTTTCTCACAAGTTCAGGGCTTCCTGAGATTATTGCTTTTTCTGAGTTGAATATGTTTACTGTGTGGCCTAATAGCGCTTGTTTTGCTGCGTAAGTTGCGAGTCTTCCTGCAATTGTTCCTGTTGCGTCTATGTTTATTTCCATTAGCCTATTATCCTCACGTTTTGCGGTTTTGGCTTTTGTTTTAGCAATTCCGAGATTGTTAAAGCTTTTCCTTTTGCGGCCTCTATTCTCTCTTTTGCTCCTGCGCTAAAGCTTAGTGCTGCAACTGTTATGCTGTGTTTTATTGCGCCTGACCCTAAGACTTTTCCTGGCACTATTATCGTGTCTTTTTCTTTGCTGTTTCGTGCTATTCTGCTTATGTTTACTGCTCTTCGCGCTCGGCTTGGCTTTTCAAGGTCGTCTGCGATTCTTTTCCACAGGGCAGAGCTTGCGCTCTCTTTGCGAAGCGCTCCGATGAGCGCTTTCGTTTCCGGGTTTGTTGGTCCTGTTCTTTTCATTTTTGTTGACTTTCTGCCTTTGTTTATGCGGGGGAAGGGATTTGAACCCTCGCACCCACTAAGGGACTAGGCCCTCAACCTAGCGCATTTGACCAGGCTCTGCCACCCCCGCATTGGGAGGTTGCTGCAAGAATCTTTTGTGTTCCTGCAGTTTACTTGAATGCGCTTTCAAACGCATCTAGTAGTTTGATAAGCTGTTCTGATGCAACGCTCAGTATTTCTTTTGCGGGGAGTTGGCCCCAGGGTTCTATGTGAAATCTGAGGGAATTTTCGACAGCTTCTATTTTGACTATTTCGTCGTTTATTCCTTTGCACGCATCGTAAAGAT
>RFLK01000105.1 GCA_003694525.1 Candidatus Woesearchaeota archaeon | reverse complement strand
TTTCACTCTTTTTAAATTTTACTGTGATTAATTTTGAATTTTTTCAAAAAATTTGCAAAATTCTGATTTTTATCGACGATAAATGAGATTTTTTCACTAGAGAGTGGTCTTATAAATTTCTTGTTTCTTCTTATCTATTGCTGCAACCTTCTTGCAAAATCAGAAACAAGCCTCTTAACTTTTCTTGCAGCCTTTTGAACGTGCTCACCATACCATTGCATATACGCAGCAATATCAGAAATCCTATTGCCCCAACTCTCAGAATAAGTAATATCCTCGATGTTGAGCTTATTAGGCATTGAAGGCACCTTATCAGGATAGCCGATGGGCAAAACAGCACAAATAAGAACGTCTTCAGGAATTTCCAACAAAGCTTTCAAGCGAGCAGAATCATACGCTCCAACCCAACAAGAACCAAGCCCTTGATCCTGAGCTGCAAGCAACATATTCTCTATTGCAGCAGATGCGCCCATAATTGCAAAACGCTCACCCTCTTCCTGATACAGCCTTCTCGCTCTTTCAACATAAGAACAAACAACAATGATCAGAGGAGCAGAGCCAACCCAGTACTGCTCAAGACAAAGAGCTCCTATCTCTTCCCTCTTCTTCTCGTCAGTGACCAAAATGAACCGGGTATTTTGAGAGTTGCCAGCGCAAGGCGCAAGCCTGCCCGCCTCAAGAATGTTACCTATTTTCTCCACCTCAACAGGAATATCAAGATACGCTCTCACGCTACGCCTTGCTCTTATACTCTCAAACGTTTCCATAACAAACCTCCAACACGTCAAAAACACCTAATGAAGAGCGAATGAACATACAACTTAAAGCCGACCTCATAATAAAGACAAACAAAACGCGATTAATAAACATTTGCGTAATAATCAACAAGATCCTCGGCCCCGCTGGCCAGAATAAAGAGTCCGCACATCATCAATAGTGCTTACATCAGATGCGCTACGATCATCCCTTAAGCGAACAAAACGAGGAAAACGCAACGCAAAACCGGAACTGTAACTTGGAGACTGCTGTATCTCTTCATAATCCACCTCAATAACAATCTTGGGCATAACTTTGACTTCTCTGCCCTTATTCTCCAATATTAGAGGGTTGAGCAATTGAGTCAGCTGGTCGAAACTAACACCCTCTCCTTCTTTCTCCTTGATTCCAGTCCCAACACGCCCAATTTCAAGATAATCCCCCGATGAGACATCCCTTACAGCAATAATGAATGAGGCAAGCCACCTTCCGCGTTTACCCTCGCCCCACTCGGCGCCAGTTATGACAACCTCAAGAGTGTCCATAGTGGGCTTCACTTTCACCCCAAAACCCACACGAGATCCCGGCTTGTAAGGCGCTTTGAGATTCTTCATCATAACACCCTCGTTTCCGCAGGAGAGCGCCCGCTCATAGAACGCTATGGCTTCATCCTTGCTTTCAGTAATTAGACAGTCTGAACACTTAATTCCCTTGGCAGCCTCAATTGCAGACTCGAGAATTCTCCTTCGCTCTGAAAATGGAAGATCGAGCGTATCGCAACCGTTCCAGAAAAGAACATCGAAAACATTGACCTCTACAGGAAAGCGCAGAGCCATATCCTCAATATTGTGCTTTCGTCTTATACGCTGGCTTATGACCTGAAAAGGCAAGAATTTTCCAGTGCTTTTGTCCACACCAATAACCTCGCAGTCCAAAATGAAAGAATCTTGAGCAATTCTCTCAATTGCGGGAATAACATCCGGAAACTGGTCTGTAACATCCTCAAATCGCCTAGTATACAACTTTATCTTGCCATCCGCCTTGTGAATCTGAACCCTAAAACCGTCATATTTGAACTCAATTGCGCAAGGACTTCCAACACGCTCGAACCCATCAGAAAAGCCAGCAGCCTTTTGAAACAGCATAAGCTTTACAGGTCTTCCAGGAACGAGAGACACTTGAGATAGAGCGCCCTCTCCTCTCTTTGCAAGAATTGCAACTTCTGCAAAATCATTGCGAACATCAAGCGCGCGCTGAACAAGATCAGAGATTGCATCAAAAGAAGCCTTATCATACTCGCACTTGTTATTCTCAACATCGTAGGAGAGCCCTACTTTATCACCAAAATGCGCCCAAATTAGTGCATCGCGCATGGTTCCCTCTCCAAGACCCACACGCAACTCGCCAAGAATAGTTCGAACAACGTACTTTGCCTCAGACGGCTTTGAATTTGCGATAAGCTCTGCAATCAATTGAACCTTCCGATTGACAGTACCCGAACCCTGCATTCCTGCAACCTTGCGCAAATTGGAGAAGACTTTGTCGACAGTGAGAGCTTCAGAGAACAGGGTAGATTGCGATTTGTTCTTAACAAGCATCTCTGCAACATCTCCAAGATCGCCAAGATCATTCCATAAGCGAGCCATATCTTCTGAAGATGCGCCAGTTGCACTTGAGATTGCTTTTAAGGCGAGCTTTGAAGAGATTCCCAACTCTCTATCATCCCAGTTTGGGAAAACCTTTCCTTGAAGCAAGAGAATAACAGACTCTTTGCGTGCAGACTTCAAAAATTCTGAGAGAATATGCGTCTTCTCAAGACGCTTTGAAGTAGCTTCAAGGCGAGAATACAGATCCACCAATTCCTTATAGAACATACCAAAGACCGCTCAGAAATCCTTTAAATTGATTGCGGATGGCAAGAACAAAAAAGAAAGGCGTTAGACCAACGCCTCTTCTTCGCCCTCAAAACCGTCAACCCAACGCTTCAACGGCCTGAAATAATACAAATCGCCTACATCCCGCCTATCGTATTTCTTATATCTCATAGCACACCCCTCTTAATAGCTCATAGAGCTGACGTTGCCACGGACCTTACAGTGAATAATATGGCGTTTCAAAGATAAAAACTTTACCTTAAAGAAAAAGAGCAAAAATTAAAGACGACATACAACCCTTCCAAGAATCGCATCGCGCCTTATAGGGCCAAACATCCTGCTATCAACACTCTTATTGTGCAGACCCTCAACAAAAGTCAAAAGGCCTCTTTGAGCGCGAACTTGCTTTACAAGGAGCCTCTCGTCTCCGGGCTGGACGAATACGATTAGATCCCCGGGAACGAGCTCGAAACTCTTCTCAACAAGAACAACATCATCCGCGCTCAAAACAGGATACATAGACTCGCCACTCACACGATAGCGCTTGAGCTTTCCACAAGCCCAGGCAAACAAATCCTTCCAACAAGCCCGTCTCAAGATGCCGTGTACCACTCCACAGACCTTCCCTTAGTCTCCCAGAAGATAT
>RFLK01000017.1 GCA_003694525.1 Candidatus Woesearchaeota archaeon | reverse complement strand
TTTTGGTTCTGGGATATGAAGCGCGCCTGTCAGGAGAGGCTGTAGTTTCAAATGATTATTTTGCCTGTTGCACTGCTCAAGAGTGGCGCTCAGCGCCCACTGGCAATATTCAAGGAGAGCTTCTGACTCGCTCTGTTTTGTGCAGGGGCTCTGAGGGGCCTGTTGCTTGTTGTGCAAGAGAGTCGCACGCGCTCTCTCCTTCAATGGCTGTTGTGGGTGCTCGTCGTGGGAGGTGCAATCCTCCTCAGGTTCAAATGCCTTCAATTCCTCGGGCATTTGAAGCGCGCCCTGCCTGTTGCACGGTCAGCGCTTGGAGGCAGGCAGCATCTGGTTATTCCCAGGGAACTGCAAAAACTAATACGGAGTATTGTTTTGATTCAGAATCTGCAAGTCAGTGCTGTTTGAGGGCTGGCAGGGAGCGTTACGGCCCTGTAAGGCTTCTTGGTGCAAAGGAAGGGTCTTGCAGTGCATCCCCTGAAGTCTCGTATCCTGCAAGGCTCTGGTAGATTTTTTATCCTACGTAGCTGATGTCTTTTTTGAACTTTGCAGCTTTTGCTTTTTGTGCTTGTTCGAGGATTCCTTTGAGTTTTTGTTCGAATTCTTGGGCTTGTTTGAGAAGTGGAGCATAGTCTATTTCGAGTCCGAGATACTTGTCAAGTAGCTCAATTATTTTTGCAGCGGCCTTGGCATCTGGAAGGTTGCTGTGCGTTTCTGCAAATAGGGAGCACACGTCAATTTTTTCAGACGGTGCTTTGAGGAGCAATGCGCAGGTGACTCCCACAATTATTCCTTCTCCAAGGCAGTCTACTCCTATTTTTTCAAATCTTTTCCTGTGAGCGGGGTTTGAGGTGTAGAAGAATCCTTTTGTATCTTGACTTTCTGTGCTTCCCACTCCTTCTGTTGTCAGAACTTCTTTTGCTTTAAGCTCTTTTGCTATCTTGATTATAAGGTCTGCTGCTCGCCATTCATTGCCTTGTATTGGTGCTATGCTGTGGACTATCACCAGGTTGTATTCTTTGTTGTAGTGGACTGAAATTGGATCGACAAGAGAGCAGTTGTGCACTGCAAGTGTGGGTACAAGGTCTTCAAACCAGAACTTGCCTATCTGTTCGCATTTAAGATGGTCTATTATGAATCCTGTTGCTATTGTGCTAACGAGCCCAAAGCCAGGAAACCCTGCCACTATTGTTGGGGATTTTGGCTTTTTCCAAAGTTTTCCTTGCACCTCTTTCATATTTTTGCTCTTGCGTTTGTTCTTTATAAGGCTATTGTATTTTTTGCTTTGATGTGCGGGTGTTTTTCAGGGGAACATTTTTATAATTCGGTTGGGTTCATTGTTCAAAAAGGTGACATTATGGAGCTTAATACTGCAGGCTATATGGTTGTTCTTGTTTTCGCGGCAGTGCTTGCTGTCGGCCTTTTGGGAGGTGGAGTCACTGGCAATGTTCCAGCGCAGTCCATTCCTGTCAACAGTGGCACTGTTTTGAGTGTCGGGGCTGCCGTTCTTGCAATAGGTGTCCTTATAGTTGCAGGGTTGAAGCAGAGGTAGCTTCTGTTAATCTTTTCTTCTTATGATGTAAGAATTGTTTTTGAGGTTGACTTTTGCTTCCAAGGTTGATGTTGCATAGGGCGTTGCAAATTCCAGGTGTATTTCAGTCTCTGGCCCCTTTTTTACGGTGTTTGCAGTTATGAGCATTCCTTTACTTTCAAGTATCTTGTCGTATAGGGTGTTTTGTTTTACCACTTCTTTGAGCGTCAATGCGCGTATTGAGTACGGGCTCTCGTCTCTTTCTATTTCAAGGTCTATTCTCTCTGCGGGCATGTCTTTAGGCCCTACGAAGAATGGATATGCTGCTGGAAATTTTTGCATGTGTCTTATGCTTGCAAAAAATGGTATCCCTTCTGAATTTTCAAGTGCTTTGAGGACTTGTTGCCATCTTCTATGAAGTGGAATTTCTGCAAAGTCGAGCAGTGCCTCTTCAAGAGGTATGCTGTTTGGTCTCTCTTTCCTTGTTCTCTCGTATATTGGCACAAGGTTTGTTGTCTCTGTGTATTCTATTTTTTGAGGTTTTAGGCTTCCGCAGATTATTTTTTCAGATTCTGGTCTCAAGCGCTCTGCGGTTTGGGCAAGTGTGTATGTTATGTTCTGAGGGTTGTTTATGAGTGTTTTCATCTCGCAAGGCATTGTTTCCCGCATCAGCCTCTCTCGCATTTTTGTATAGGGATCTTTTCGTACTTTTCTTTGTTTGATATCGTCTCCTGTTATGCCGTAGTTTTGCATTCTGCCGTTTATTTTTTGGACTCCGTTTCTGCTGTTGTTCATCCTTTTTCCCATATTAATCACTCTTGAGTAGTCAATAAGCCAAGAAACTATTTTTAAATCTTTCGTTTAGCTTTCTTTCAAGGGTATCAGTTTTAGCCTTTCAAGCTCTTTTATGGTTTGTGTTATCTCGCCAACTTCTTGAATTATCCACTTTGGGGTTCTTGAGATTACAAGTTCGTATCGCCGTCCCGCGCTCTCAGTCAGAGTTTTGAACCGCTCTTTTCCGTTTTGCAGTCTTATTGCGATGTCTTGGAAG
>RFLK01000104.1 GCA_003694525.1 Candidatus Woesearchaeota archaeon | reverse complement strand
TATTGAATACCGGAAAAACAATGATGGCATCGAAATTTTTCAGAGCCCGTAACATGAAAAAAGAAGTGAAAAAGGCGCTTGCACGCGCAAAAGAGCTTGAAAAGCATAACTTGCCAAGCAAAGGAGAGCTTGCAAAAAGATACAAAGAAGTATTAGAACAAGCACGCAAACTAAACAAGCTTCTCAAACCAGAAGACTTCTTATCTTGTTCACACAAAAACGGACATCAAAAAAGGGCAAAAAAGAAAGCGTCCACGACGAGAAAAAAGAAAAGTTTATAAATGGGCTTTGCATTAAGCTGAAAGTCGAGAAAATATTTTTTCGACGGTAGGCTCAAACTCAAGCCTTCCGAAAAAAGAGGAGGAACACATGGCACAAAAAGTAGCAAAAGCAGGTGTTAAGAAAGAAGAAGGTTATCTATACTTCGTCGACAGCGACGGAGATGTTGCACGCGTCAAGATGGCGCGCGGACGCAAAGGCAGAGCTGGCAGACCTCAAAAGGTTGCAAGAGTTGGCGTGAAGAAAGAGCCAGGATACTTGTACTTTGTAGACAAGAATGGCGATGTCTCACGCGCATCAATGGCCAGAGGCGGAAAGAAGAGAAAGAAGAAGGCCGCCAAAAAGACTAAAAAGAAAGCTGCAAGAAAGAAAGCAGCCAAGAAAACCAAGAAGAAGGCTGCAAAGCGAAAGCCTGCGAAAAAGAAAGCTGCAAAGCGAAAGTCTGCAAAGAAGAAAGCGACGAAGCGAAAAGCAGCTAAAAAGCCAGCAAGAAAGAAAAAGGCAGCAAAAAGAAAGCGCAGATAAGCGTTCTTTTGCTTTTTTGTTTTTTTCCTTTTTATCAGCTCTTCTTCTGTGTTAGTCAATAACTGCGTATGAAGAGAGCAAAACAAAACTAAAGTCCCGAAAATTATTTATATGCACTCCTTGAAGTACATACAAAAAACGGGGGACATATGCTTAAAAAAATCAGAACATTCCTCAAGAACTACTTGTGGTTTCTCGGAGGCAGGAGAAATTTCAAGCTAGGCCTTTACGGACCTCCAAACTCTGGAAAGACAACACTTGCAAATACGATATGTAAGGATTGGCTCGGCGAAGAGATGGGATCTGCATCGCACGTTCCGCACGAGACCAGAGAAGTTGTCGTAAAGGAAAAGATAACCATAAAAAGCAAAGACGGCAAAGAACTGCTATTCAATCTCGTTGACACTCCAGGAATTGCAACCAAAATAGACTACGAGGACTTCCTCAAGGCAGGAATGTCTGTCAAAAAAGCGAAAAAGCGAGCGCGAGAGGCAACCAAGGGAGTTATTGAGAGCATAAAATGGCTCGATGATGTGGATACAGTGCTTGTGGTGCTTGATGCAACACAGGACCCCTACAGTCAAGTGAACGTGACAATAATAGGCAATCTTGCAGCAAGAGACATACCTGTAATGATCGTTGCAAACAAAGTGGATCTTAAAAGAGCCAAACTAAAAAAGATACAAGCAGCATTCCCACAATACGACGTTGTGGGAGTCTCTGCAAAATATGGCAAGAATTTAGATCAACTCTACGAAAAGTTATTCGAGCTTTCAAGGAAGTAAAAAAAATGGTAACACTGCAAATAGTACCCTATGCGGAAATACAAAACCTCAGCGGCATCGGACGAATCAGAAAATTGCTGAACATAGCAAAAGCAAACAAAATAGTCCTGTTGCAAGGAAGGCTTCGAAAAGAAGAAGAGGCAGAACTCATACGAGCCACAATGGAAGAGATAAACAAGGACTTTAAAGGAATAGAGCTTGCAGTAATAAATCCATCCCAAACCGCAACAGACGGCCTCCAAAAGCTGAAATACGACATTATGGAAATGCTATTTGGAGCAACCCAAGGGCTTACAATAATAGGGCCATCAACAATAGTCAAAAGCATAAAGCGCGATCCAAGAAAAATTGAACTGCTCACCAAAGAAAGCCGGTCAAGGCGAAAAAGAAGAAGATAAACAATGCCTCACCAGTGCGTCAGATGCAATAAGTTTTATGAAGATGGCGCGCGTGAAATACTAAAAGGGTGCACGTGCGGGGCCAGGCTCTTTTTCTACATCAAAAAGGAAAGACTGAAAGAAGCCAAAGAAGTTCTTGAAAAAGAATTAAAGCCTGAAGAGAAAGCTCAGATGGAAGCTGATGTCTATGAACTTATAGGCGAATCTAAACAAGACATTCCAGTAGTTCTTGACTTTGAGAGCATAAGAGTCCAAAAGCCAGGCAAGTACGAGCTCGACCTTGTAAAACTGTTCAAAGATGATCCGCTAATATTCAAGCTTGCAGATGGAAAATACATAATAGACATATCGCAATCTTTCGAACACTACAGAAAAAAGAGAAAGTGAGAGGAAAAATAATACAATGCAAGCACAATCTTTATATAATAGAAGTTGCTGTTTAAACACTAAATCATTGTAAATGAGGTGATTACTTTGGAGCAAGAACACAGAGGAGTTGCATTGGTCATCCTTGGGATAATCTCAGTTATCGCAGTCATAGGACTTGTGCTTATGTTCTCAGGAGCACGCAAGAGCGCAGGAGCTGTCCCCACATTAGTCGGGAATGAAGCACCATCAGGATTCTGCGATTCGCCCTGCACTTTCGCATTTGGCGCAAACCAAGCAGAAGTTGCAATGCAAACGCAAAGGTTTATGGCGCGCGGTTTTGTACCGGTAGGACAAGTTCAACTCAAGTACTCGGTTGACGGGTTCCCACTCGTAGGACAGTGCTTGTGCCCCACAAACAAAGGAGTACCACTGCCCCCAACGCAGGAACACGCAGCATTGGTCTACGGAACACCACTTTCAGCACGAACGCCAGGAGTTCCAAGCCCTATGTTCGTTGAAACACCTGCACCTGCAGGAGGCGAGCAAGTCAGCCCGACGAGCCCTCCAAGCTACCCATATCCTGCAAGCCTGAACAAGTAAATGCGGCTTGTATTTTTTTCTCTCTTTCTTATAATTCTTGTAAGCTTTTTCTCCGTGGCAATAGTCAACAGCACAACAGGAGCAATACCAGTCACAAAAGGGTGCGGAGCAGGCCACACATACGCGTTTTACAGAACACTTGCAGAAAAAGAAGCAGTGGTTGAAGCGTACAAGAGCGCAGGCTTTGTGCCAGTGAGTTATGAAGAAGCACCAGAGCGATTCAAATCTTCAGGATATGAAGGCTTTGTATGCATGCGCCCGCTTACGAACAAAGAGCTGGGAGGCGCAACGTTCAATAAAAGGCCAAGAGTAATAACAAGAGGAAGCAGCAAAGCAAGATAATCACTTGCCTTCTTGAGTCTCCTCATCAATAACCAAACGTGCAATATTATTAGTCAAAGTAACCATACTCTTGAAAAGCTGAGCAATTCCGACAGGAAGCGCGCCTATGCGCTCAACAAGATCAGCGCGCCTTAAAGCCACACTATCAGCAAGCTTCTTGTCCTTTGTGAAATAAGCCTTCATAACATCAAGATACCCTTTCTCAACTTCCTTGAAAAGCTCTTTCACATTCTTTTTCTTCTTCTCTTTTGCTATTAGCTCGACAGCCTGCTTTGCAGCATCTGCGAAATTCTCAAGATTAATAGTCAAATAATAGTAGTTCAGAACCTTTTCATTGCTAAGCTGGAATATCTCAGCAAGTTTGCGGGATGCAAAAGTACTCTTCAACAAACGCATCATAAGAAAATAAGCTCTGTTAACCTCAAGATCCCTCATTGAGACGCTTTCTGCAAGTCCAGGCTCTTCAACTGCCTTTATGCTGTCCTGAAGCATACTTCGAACAAGCATATCCATGCGACGAACAGTCTTATCAACACTAATCTCCTTAACATTGAGCAAATCCTTGGCAATTATGCTCTTTGAAGTCTGATCTGCAACTTCAAGAGCTACGAAATCGTGAAGCATCTTCCTAATCTGAGGAGTCTTTTCAGTTATCGACTCACCAATAAGAGTTATTGTACCATAATTATTGATATAAGCGCTCGTTATCTCCCTTTGAAGAGAAGACAATTCCTTGTTATCAACAGAGATTGTTATCTCTTTAGAGGGCATAGGCTCATCAGGCTTGCTCTCAGGAGTTATCAGAAGCTCATTATCATCCTTCTCATACAAATAGACAAGATCTCCCTTCTTCAACTTGTGCTTATCAAGCCAATCCTTTGGCAACGAAATGGTGTGCGAAGCCTGACCTGCCTTAACCAACCTGCGAATTATCATCCTTCACCTCTTTGTTTTCAGATTCAAGCCATCAGGCGCTTATGCGCCAGGGCAATCTTCTGCCGTACAATCGTACATTATGCACAATAAGTATATATAAATCTTTTCCTAAAGCAATATCATAAAGATGCTGGCGAACACAGCGGCAAAAAGCCGCGCATCACTCAGGCAGGTCAAGACGGCCTGCCCTTATGCTGAAACCCCTCCTCTCCAATGGCGCAAACCCCACTTTTTCTTTGCGCCATTTTTTCATAATCATAGAATATGAACCGAGAAAAAAACATTCCGGATAGAGCAGACACTTTTCTGAAAACAACAAATAAAGAAGATAAGATAGCAATAATACACGACTCCGACCCTGACGGAGTGTGCTCTGCAGTAATACTTTCTAAAATCATAGAGCGGATAAGAGGAAGACCTGCAGATGCGCATATGCCACTTCAAAAAAAAAGAATAACTCAAAATATATTAAACGAGATAGAACACATTGGAGCAACAAAGGTCATAATTGCAGACTATTCAGCAGATCAGCAGTATGAAGAGCTAAAAAAACTTTCAAAAAGTGCAGAAATACTCGTAGTAGACCATCACAAAGTGTACAAGAAGATAAACGACGATAAAATCACAGTATACAAGCCACAATTCTTTAGCACAATAGACCCATCAAAATATTGCACCGCAAAACTTGCTTATGATGCAGCAGAGAGGCTTGGAACCCAAAAAGGCCTTGATTGGATAGCAGCTATTGCGTGCATTGCAGATATAGCAACAGAGCCGTTCACTAACTGGATTCAAGAAGTATACAAGAATTACGGAATTGAACCAAAAGACGACCCTTTTGAGACCCTGCTTGGAAAACTGGCATCAGCAATAACTTACAGCGAAGTGTACAATCCGAAGCTAATATCAGAGTGTTACGACATATTATAC
>RFLK01000103.1 GCA_003694525.1 Candidatus Woesearchaeota archaeon | reverse complement strand
GTCTTATATTGAACCAGTACTCGCCGGCATCTATTGTAAGTCCATCGAGTTCTGATGTTATTTGCTTTTTGTATTTGTTCCTGATTCTTTTGAGGACTGCTTGCTTGTCTTTCACTTTATAGTTTAGCTCTTCGCTTGTTGCATATTTTTTGTACGGTGCTATTAGCTCGCTCATTTTTTTTCCGCTTTGCGAGAGTATTGTCATTATGTGAAGGGCGGCCAGATCGCCGTTGTCTGCAAAGGAGAATTCTTTGAAGTAGTAGTGGCCTGTTATCTCTCCTCCGATTACTGCTTTGTTCTTTTTCATCACTGCAGGTATTTCTGAATGACCTATTGGGCTTGCAATGGCCTTCCAGCCTTTTTCTCTTGCAACATCTCTGATTATCCTGCTTGAGTTTATTGTGTATACGAGAGCATCGCCCTTGCGCAGCATTCTATCGGCCATTAGCAATAGTGCGAATTCTGGTCTGACTCTTTTTCCCAGCTCGTCTATGAAGAAGACCCTATCGCAGTCGGCATCGTAGGCGATTCCAAGGTCCCACTTGCCTTTTTTGATTTCAAGCTGAAGGTCTTTTGTGTTTTTTGGAACTGAGGGGTTTGGCGTGTGGTTTGGAAATGTTCCGTCAAGTTTTCCGTGAAGCAGTTTCCATTTTACTGACAGTCCTTTTAGTAGCTTTGGGACGACCCAGGCAGCCATTCCGTTTCCATCATCTATCAGGACTCGAAGGGGTTTTGTCCTGACTTTTGCTATTGCGCGCATGGCTCTGACGTACTCGGGCAGTATGTTCTTTGAGATTGCTTTTCCTCTTTTCTTTGGCTCTGGAAAATGGCAGGAGCCCATAAGTTCCACGATCTTGTTCAGGCCCTTGCTTGCGCCTATGCTTTCAACCCCTTTTCTTGTTATCTTTATTCCGTTGTATTCTTTTGGATTGTGGGATGCGGTTATCATGAGCGAATGGTTTTTGATTGCCGCATAATAGCTTACAGGAGTGCTGCAAAGCCCTATGTCTATCGCATCGCATCCTTGGTCAAGTATCCCGTATATTAGGGATTTTTTGAGGGCAAGCGAGTGCACTCTGCAGTCTCTTCCGACGACGATCTTCTTGGCTTTCAAGAATATGGCGCAGGCTCTTCCTGCCTTGTACGCGATTGTCTCGTTCAGCTCTTCAGGATATTTCCCTCTTATATCGTAGGCGACTTTCATTCGTTGTGATGGTGGTAGTATCCGTTCATTATTCCTGAAACTCGGCTTCCAGGTGGCACTTTCTTGTTGGGCGAGATGAGGACTGGTTTTTCCCCGTCTGTTGCAACAAGTATCATTCCTTGACTTTCAACTCCTGCAACCCATTCGTGTTTTATATTGCATACTACAATTACTTGTTTTCCAAGAAGCTGGTTTAATGTGTATGAATCTTCGAGCGAGGCTACGATTTGGAATGCTTCATCTGCAACAGGCATATCAACGTAAAGAACGTACGCGCCGACAAGGTTGGGATGCCTTTTAACGTCTGCTATTGTTCCTGTTCGAAGTTGCAGTTTTTCAAAAGTCTTTTTTGTTATTTTTTTCCAGTCTCCAACATCTGCCGATATGCGTTTTTTTCTTGCCATGGGTCACCTTTTTTTGTTTGGTATGCATTTTCCTTTTATATAGCTTGTGTAGTCTTTTTTCAGCAAGGGGTGCCTGTTTCAGATCAAGTTTTAATATTAAGTTTTAATATTATTCTTCAATAAGTTCTGCCTTCAGGAATTTTTCTTTTGCGTCTGTTATTTTCGCTTTGACTATGTCTCCTGGCTCGAGTTGTGAGGGTATGAACACGCTTTTGTAGGCGTAATTTCTTCCGGACACGCCTCCTTTCACTTTCTTGCTCACTATAATTTCTCCCTTCCAGCCTATCCACTTCTGATTTCTCTCTTTTTGTATTTTCATCTGAAGCGCTGTAAGCTCCCTGCTTCTCTTCTTTTTTATGTTCCCGTGGACCTGGCCTTCCATTGATGCTGCAAGGGTGCCCGGGCGCGGGGAGAATCTTGATATGTTTATTATGTCGAATTGCACTTGTTTGCAAAGGGACAGGGTGTCCTGGAATTGTTCTTCAGTCTCTGTAGGGTAGCCGACTATTATGTCTGTTGACAGTGTTATTTCTGGTATTTCGCATCGGAGTTTTTTTGCTATGTTCTTGAACTGAGCTACGTTGTGGCCCCGCCTCATTGCTTTGAGGACTTGGTCGTTTCCTGCCTGCACTGGTATGTGTGCGAACTTGAACATTTTGGGGTGTTTCATTATCTCTATGAATTCTTCAAGGTATTTTGGAAGGTGTCTCGGGTTTCCCATCCCTACTCTTATTTTGAAATTTCCGGGAATTTCAACAAGCCTTTTGAGAAGTTGCGCGAGGTTTGTTTTTCTGTCAAAACCGTAGCAGCAAGTGTCTTGTCCTGTAATCCAGATCTCCTTGCATCCGTCTTCAACGCAAGCCTTGACTTCTCTTTCTATGGTTTCTGCTGGATAGCTGAATAGTGTTCCTTTCACTATTCTCGTACTGCAGAACGCGCACGCATCAAGACAGCCTGATGATATTGGTATTATTCCAACGCTTCGTGTAGTTCTGATGCGCGGTTGCATGAGTTTTATTGGTTTTCCTTTGCTCAGGGCGTCTGTGTTTGTGTTTACAAGATCTACTATGTTCAGTATGTTGTGCGTGTTTACAAGCGTGGTTGCATTGTCTATTTTCTTTATTGATTCTGCAATGCTGGGGGTTATGCATCCTGCAATTGCCAGTTTTTTCTGAGGGTATTTTGCGCGCAATTTGCGCACTTGCTCAAGGGCTGTTTTGTCTCCTTTCACTGTGCATATGTTCAGGAGTATTGTGTCTGCATTGTCTGCGTTGTCGACAATACTGCCTTTTTCTGAGAATTTGCCTTTTATTATCTCTCCTTCTGCAAAGTTGGCGCTGCAGCCAAAGCTCTTAACATATACGCGCATATCTTTTGCGCGGACTTGTTTGTTATTTAAGAATTGCGTCGAGCCTCTTTCCTCTTTTTTGCCTGTTCGAGTGATACTATTCGCCTGCAGTCGATGCACCATTTTCGCATTGGGCTGTATGTGCGTATTGTTCGTGTGCATCGCTGGCATCTTATCATTGATTTTTGGGCTTTTTTGGAATTATAAAAGGTTTTCTGTACTGAAGTTACTGCGCAGTAGAAACTTTTTTGTTTGGTGGGTTGCTGTAAGGTTAGCTTAAGAGTTTTTTCTTCTCAAGTTTGAGGTGTAGCTGAGCGATTGCCCAACTGAAAAGAACTGCCTCTGTTATTCTCCACAAGAAGGGCACTTTTACAAAAACAGATGTTATTATTATC
>RFLK01000001.1 GCA_003694525.1 Candidatus Woesearchaeota archaeon | reverse complement strand
GCTCTACAGAGTGCAAAAAAAGCCAAGAACTCAACAAAATATACAAAAACCAGGTTAGAAAAAGCGCGCCTTCATTCTACAAAAAATACACTGGAAAAAGAAGCTATGAATCAACCATAATAGTGGACCTTGAGAACGACCTGTACGATAAGAGAGGTAAAAGCGTGTGGCCTGAAAAGGACGGGCACGACTACGCCATAATAACAAGAAAAAGAATCGAAGGGAAATATCTTATGATAAGCTGGCTTACAAAAAAAGCTTATCCGCGCGGTACAAGAATCAAAGCAAAGCTAACGCTGTGTTGCGATTATGCAACTGTAAAGCCTATCAAAAGAGAGGGGTTTTCTGAAGACTTTCATCACGAACGCTCATTCATAGATCCTTCAATGCTGGAAAAATGAAATTCTCACAAGTTGCAAAAACATATAATGAGATAGAAAAAACAAGCTCTCTTATACAGATGAGAGAGCGACTCGCGCTTCTTCTCAAAAAGTCAACTCCTGAAGAGGTCAAGGCCCTATGCTATCTCACACTCGGCCGGATCGCCCCATCATATTCAACCATACTTCTGGGAATGGGCGAGAGCATGGTTGCAAAAAGCATAGCAAAAGCATCTGGGGAAAGCATTGAAGAAGTTAAAAGACATATCAAAAAAACAGGAGATGCAGGACTTGCTGCAGAGAATCTGATAAAATCCAAAGGTAAGCTCGAAATAAAAGATGTGATGGGCACTCTTGAGAAAATAGCAAAAAAGAAAGGGGCAGGGAGTGTCCAAGAAAAAATAGAAATTCTTGCAGACTTGCTGAAAAAGTCAAGCGGAATAGAGGCAAGATACGTTGTAAGAATAGTTCTCGGCCAGCTACGCCTTGGCGCAGGAGATAAAACAATACTCGATGCTCTTGCAATAGCGTATACAGGAACCCAGAAAGCCAGGCAGAAACTCGAGCGCGCATACCACATAAGGCCAGATCTTGGAGAAATAGGGAAAACGCTGGCATCAAAAGGGCTCAGAGCGGTCGAGAAGATCGGAATAAAACTATTTGTCCCCATACAAGCTATGCTCTGCCAGAGGATAAGAGAGCTGAGCGATGTTGAAGAGAAAATGGGCTTTCCAGTGGCAGTTGAACACAAGTATGACGGAGAGCGAGTGCAAGCGCACAAAAGAGGTGATCAGGTAAGACTCTTTAGCAGGCGATTGGATGATGTCACAAGCCAATTCCCCGAAATTGTAAAAGCAGTCAAGAAGCTGAAAGCAAAAAAATGCATAATCGACGGAGAAGCAATAGCAATAGACAAGGAAGGCAATGCTCTTCCATTCCAAACCATGATGCAGAGAAGGCGAAAGTACGAAATAGAGGAATACGCAAAAAAAATACCAATATCCCTTCGCGTGTTCGACCTTCTATATCTTGAAGGAAAAAGCCTTATTGATGAGAGCTATCCAAAACGGCACGAAAAGCTCGAGAAAACCGTCAAAAAAAGCAAGCAATTAGAACTTGCAGAGAGAATAGTGTGCGAGAGTCTTCAATGCATTGACGAATTCTTTGAGAAAATGTGCGAGAGAGGCGCGGAAGGAATAGTTATCAAAAGCATGGACCCTTCAAGCACTTATGAAGCGGGCACTCGCGGATGGAAATGGATAAAATGGAAACCTGAGTATATGAGAGGGATGCGCGATACTTTTGATCTTGTGATAATAGGAGCTTACTGGGGAAGAGGAAAAAGATCCGGAACGTATGGCGCGCTATTGTGCGCAATATACGACGATAAAAACGACAAATTCTTGACATTCTGCAAGCTTGGAAGCGGATTTACAGATGCCCAACTAAAAGAGCTTCCAAAAAAACTCACAGTGCATAAAGGCAAGCCTGCGCGCGCAAGCGTCAAGAAAAATATGATCCCTGATGTGTGGATATCTCCTGAAACGGTCATAGAAGTTACGGGCGCAAACATAACAAAAAGCCCAAGCCACACATCCGGCTATGCGCTAAGATTTCCAAGATTTGTAAGATACCGCAAGAAAAAACCAAGCCAGGCAACAACGCTTGAAGAAATAAAAACTCTCACTCAAGAGAGAACTTCATAACGCTGCTGAGTTCCATAATAAATGACGGGCGTTGAGCTGACACAAAAGTTCTTCCTAACCCACCTTGATGTAGACTTCAACATCGCACGGTCAGCATCCCTTCCTTCCAGATCAACGCTTCTCTGAGGCCTTCTTTGAATAAGATAAACGTGTATTTTGGGCTTCAATTGAAGCAGGGCATAATCAATCCTCCTATTTCCTGAAGGAACCTTTTTGCAGATGAAATCCTCAACTCCAAACCTTGAGCATAACGCTTTTTCAAAATCGCTTTTGCTCTCATTTAATGATTTGACTTTCCTTGACTGTTCAAGCCAGTCCCATATTGAATTGTACTTTTTGCGCGACCTTCTAAACCTTGGAAGCCACCGCCTCTTGTACACTATTCCCTTAACCTGCTCGCCTGCAATCTCCTCAAGATACTTGCAGGCAGTGTCAACAGACCTCCTTTTCCTTAATCTGCTTTTCTTGTATGAATTCCTGGACTGGCCCTCTTTCATCCTTTCGACAACAAGCAAGAAATAATCAGGGGCGTAAATAACATTGTCAACAGAAGCTATATCCCTATCTTCCCTGAAAAGAACATCGCTATAGACTGTTGCACGATCCTTGAACATATCGAGAAAAACATCAGTGTAGTCTTCACAAAAATTC
>RFLK01000102.1 GCA_003694525.1 Candidatus Woesearchaeota archaeon | reverse complement strand
ATTACAGGCAAGTTCCAAAATGGAACAATTACAGGGACTCAGCGCTTGAAGAGACTCAAAAAAGAATAGACCAATTGCCTCCCGGAGCGCAATATTACCAAGCAGGCCTTATATACTAAGTTCTTATACTAAGTTCTGTTTCAAGAATTAATAGAAATAATAGAAATATTCAGAATATATGTTGCGAATTAAATTCTGCTCTTTAACAATACTTAAAACACTATTGCGTATTGTCGTCAATAATGAAATACATAAACAGGATTGCATTGCCAGTAAGTACGAAAAAGCTTCTGAAAATAATATCCAATATGCATCAAGCACACAAGGAATATCAACAATACGAGCTGAGGGCAACACTCGCCAATGATGCAAAAGCGTGGACGATCCCCTGGACTGCTTATGATATACAAAATGGACATTGTTCCCTTTTTCTACCCTCAACAAGCCAAAGCGTGCCTGAGTGCCTTGAGCAGTTCTGGACTATCTACGAGCGAGCCAAACAAAAAAGAGGCACGGGGCTTAAATGGAGAGGCCAGCTTAAAGGCAGGTCAAGCGAATTCGCATCAACAGCAATGTTCGGAATACACAGAAAAGAACTATGGGCGTACACGACAATATTCAACGAATCTCTTCTTGATGAAATATTAAACGGAAAAATGATCGACACAACCTGGAAGGACTATTTCATAATAAGCAGAAAAGGAGACTCCTGCCCAAAAGAGTACTTTCAAAACTGGGCATCATACCTTAACAAGAGGCTTGACAAGCTGGAAAAGCTCGCCAAACGGGAATACGGAAAATAATATGCGAGAGAGGCAAGTTAGAGGCAAAATCACAATTGAACAGGTTGCAGAGAGAATAAGAAAATCATCGAAAAGGTTCTTTGAACATATCGCCTGGCAATTTCCAAAAGAAGAGAGGCAATTCACATATTCAACAGAAGCGTGGACTCCGGAAATGATAAAGGCAAACGCACACTCCCTGCCGGATGAGGCGGACATAAAATCAAACTACCTCATAATAAAGAGCGAGAGCGAAAGAGATGGAGCAAATAAGCTATCAGAGCTTGAAAGACTTTCCTGCAAATTTGCAACAAATATAAGCGTTCATATGAAAACCCCCTACTTTTCAAAAACAGGGCTTGCAAAAATGGTGCAAGCAACAGTATACGATACAAAACTAATTGAGGGTATAGCACGAGGCATTAGAGCAGATCCTGAAAAGGCCGGAGAAAAAGGGACTTCAAGATTTCTAGTGAGAGCTTATGACTGCCTAAACTTCAGATACAGGACAAGAGATTGGAGCTGGCAATATGACTGGTGGCTTGAAGCCATTGCAAAAGGGCTCTCAAAACTTCCTAATTAAAAAAGGGAAAAAGAAGCTGATTCCAAGCGGTATATTTATAAACACGCATTGAGCTGCTCGACTCAATGATGCGCACACACAACTGCGGAGAGCTGACAGAGAAAGACATCGGAAAAGAAGTCACTCTATGCGGTTGGGCAGACACCAGAAGAGACCATGGAGGAGTCATATTCATAGACCTGCGAGATCGCTACGGCACAAGCCAAATAGTTCTTGACCCATCACACAATGAGCAAGCCCACAAGAGAGGAGAGCACATAGGCAGGGAGTGGGTGCTGAAAGTTACAGGGCACGTGCGCAAAAGACCAGAGGGGATGGAAAACCCAAAAATGCCAACCGGCAAGATAGAAATAATCGCAGACACGCTTACAATATTAAACCAATCAGAAGTGCCGCCTTTTGAAATAGACGATAGAATACAAGTAAGCGAAGAGTTGAGACTAAAATACAGATACCTTGACCTTAGAAAGCCAGAGATGCAAAAACACCTGCTACTCAGACACAGAGCAGCGCAGGCAGCACGTGAGTACCTATCAAAGAACGGCTTTTTGGAAATAGAAACACCGATTCTTGTAAAAACCACTCCCGGAGGTGCGAGAGTATACAAGGTTCCAAGCAGAACTCATCCAGGCAAATTCTACTCTCTTCCAGAAAGCCCCCAAATATACAAGCAATTGCTGATGGTTGCAGGATGCGATAGGTACTTCCAACTTGCAAGATGCCTGAGAGACGAGGATCTGCGATCTGACAGGCAGCCCGAGTTCACACAAATAGACCTTGAGATGAGCTTTGCAGACCAGGAAGATGTTCTTGAACAAGTAGAAAACTGCATAGCGCACATAGCAAAAGAAACAATAGGCCTTGAAGTCAAAACACCGTTCAAAAGACTGAGCTGGAGAGAGGCGATGGTCAAATACGGAAGCGACAAGCCCGATTTGAGATTTGGCCTTGAACTCAAAGATGTCACAGAAACAGTAAAACACTCAAACTTCAGCATATTCACAAGCCAAATAGACAAAGGAGGAAAAGTATTCTGCCTTAATGCAAAAGGAGCGGCAAGCTTTAGCAGAAAAGACATAGAAGCACTCATAGACCTTGCGAAGAGGCACGGACTCTCAGGGCTTGCCTGGATGAGAGTTACAGATAGCGGCGCTCTTGAGAGCAACATAGTGAAATACTTCCCAGAGGCAGTACAGGCCAAACTGACAATTGAAACCGACGCAAAGCCAGGCGATCTTCTATTGTTCTCAGCAGGAGAGTTCGAAACAGCAGCACAAGGCTTGGGCCAGGTAAGGCTTGAAGTAGGAGAGAAACTAAATCTTATAGACGAGAACAAATTCGAGTTCTGCACAATAACAGACTTTCCCCTATTCGAGTGGAATTCAGATGAGAGTAGATGGGATGCACGCCATCACATATTTACGCACCCGAAAGATGAGGATATGGGCAAATTAAAAGAAGACCCTGGAGCAGTGCACGGAAAACTATACGATGTAGTACTGAACGGGTGGGAACTCGGCTCTGGAAGCATCAGAATACACAGAAAAGACATACAAACCCAAGTTCTTGAAGTTATAGGAATGAGCTATGAGCGAGCAGAGAAAACATTCGACTTCCTTCTTGAAGCATTCAAATACGGAGCACCACCCCACGGAGGATTTGCAATAGGCTTTGACAGACTAGTCACCATGCTCGGAAAACACAAGGACATAAGAGAATACATAGCATTCCCTCGAAACAAAGCTCAAGAAAACCCAATGGATTCAAGCCCCCAACCCTGGACAGAAGAATTCCTCAAAGAGCTTCACATCAAACTAGACATAGTAAAAAAGCCAGGGAATCCCCGATAGTTTTTTTAACAAGGCACACAGCCACAGAATGATGAAAATAACTCCGGAATTAGTCCGCTCAGTTGCACAAAACGCCCGACTGAAGCTGACAAGCGAGGAAGTGAGCAAGTACTCAAAAGACCTTGCAGACATACTAAAACACTTTGAAGTTCTGAGCGAGGCCGACACTAAGTCAACAGAGCCAAGCTTTCATCCAATAAGAATAATCAATGTGGCGCGCGAAGATGAGGCGGGAGAGTGCATAGCTAGAGAAGAAGCACTATCGCTTGCAAAACACAGAACGCAAACGCACTTTAAAGGCCCGAAAACGCAATGATAAAAGAATTTGCAAAAAAAGCAAGAGCGGGAAGCATAGACCTTGTAGAACACACAAGAAAAGCAATTGAATCCGCTCAAAAAATAAATGAGGAGTACAAGTACATAACAGAATTGGGAGATGCGATATCAAGAGCACAAGAGCTTCAAAAAAGCGCGAAAGAAGGCAAAGCAAAAGGAAAACTTTTCGGAGTGCTCATAACAGCCAAAGACGCCATATGCGTTCAAAACCTTGAGAGCACAGCATCAAGCGCAATACTCAAAGGATACAAACCACTATACAATGCAACAGTCATAGAACGTTGCCTTGAAGAAGGCGCAATAATACTTGGAAAAACAGTACAAGACGAGTTCGGCTTTGGAGGATTCTGCACAAACGTAGGAAAAGGATACTCAAAACCAAAAAACCCCAACGACAAAAAAAGAGTCTGCGGAGGAAGCTCGGGAGGCGCTGCAGGAATCACAAAAAAAGCAGACTTTGCCCACATCGCCCTTGCAGAAAGCACAGGGGGGAGCATAGCCAACCCTGCATCATTTTGCGGAGTTGTAGGCCTGACACCAACGTACGGAAGAGTGTCAAGGCACGGGTTGATATCCTATGCAAACTCACTCGACAAAATAGGCGCAATGGCAAAAACAGTAGAAGATGCAGCCCTTTTGTTAGAAATTATCTCAGGCGCAGATCCTAAAGATAGCACAAGCGCATCAACACCAGTTCCAGAATACTCTGAAATACCAGGAACTGTACAGGGAATTAAGATAGGGGTTCTTGAAAGTGCAGTTGATGAGCGATGCGACAACTCAGTGCGCAAAGCAGTACTCTGCGCAATATCAAAGCTTGAAGAGCTGGGCGCGCGGAGAATAAACATAGAACTTCCTCTAAACTCAAAATACGCGCTTGCAGCATACTACATATTAGCGCTATCAGAAGCATCCACAAACCTTGCAAAATTCTGCGGGATTCGCTATGGAGCATACGATACTCTAAACGGCACATACAACGACTACTTCTCAAGAGTTCGAAGCGACAACTTTGGCGACGAGGCAAAAAGAAGAATATTGCTTGGAACATTTGCAAGAATGGCAGGGTTCAGAGATGCTTTCTACACTCAGGCGGCAAAAATCAGAACCCAACTAATAAAGGAATACAAAGAGGCATTCAAAAAAGTAGATGTCATAATAACACCCTCAATGCCAACCATCGCACCCACTTTTGAACACGTAAAAAAATTGACGCCATTGCAAAGCTACCTTATGGATGAGCTAACCTGCCCTCCAAACCTTGCAGGACTTCCACACATAAGCATCCCTTGCGCAGAACACGAAGGACTACCAATAGGCCTGCAAATAATAGGAGATCACTTTTGCGAAAACAAAATAATACAAGTTGCAAAAACATGGAGCCAGATATCAAAATAGGACTTGAAATACACGTGCAGTTGAACACGAAAACAAAGCTTTTCTGCAGCTGTCCGACAAGCGCAAGCGAGCCTAATACAGCAATATGTCCGATATGCCTTGGACATCCTGGAAGCAAGCCAGTTATGAACTCGAAAGCGCTTGAATACGCTGCAAAACTGGCACTTGCACTCGGGTGCAAACTTGCACCTACAGTGACCTTTTCAAGAAAAACTTACTTTTACCCGGACCTTCCAAAGAACTTTCAAATAACACAGCACGAATTGCCTCTTGGACGCGACGGAAAAATAGCACTGGATGACAAGTCAATAGTAGGAATCACACGAGTCCACCTTGAAGAAGACCCAGGCGCGCTAATACACAAAGGCAATCACGTTCTCATAGACTATAACAGGTCAGGAATACCCTTGTGCGAGATAGTAACCACCCCAAGCATAAACTCCCCGAGCTGCGCGAGAGAATTCCTAAAAAAACTGAACACCATAATAAGCTACCTGGACATTTTTGACCCAAATAACGGAGTTATAAAAGCAGACGCAAATGTCAGCATAAAAGAAAAAGGATTTGTCAGGGTAGAAATAAAGAACATAACAGGATTCAAAGAAATAGAGCGCGCACTAACTTATGAGATAGAAAGACAAAAAGAGAGCGAAGTTATACAAGAAACCAGAGGATGGAGCGCAGAGAGAGGAATAACCTACCCTATGCGCAAAAAAGAGACGGAAGCGGACTACGGCTACATAGTAGAGCCAGACCTTCCAGTATTCACGATAGCCGAGGAGTGGATACAAGCAATACAGTCAGAAATACCCGAACTTGCACAAGAGCGCGCTGCCAGATGGGAAGCAGAACTTGGAATAGACAAGAGCGATGCGAAAATAATCGCATCAAACAAAAGAGTTGCAAACTTATTTGAGGAAGTTGCAAAAACCACAGACCCAATCCTTGCTGCAAGGTGGATAAGAAGAGAGGTTCTCAGAGTTCTGAATGATAAAGGAAAAGATATCAAAGAGACAGCATTTGATGCACAACACTTAACTGAGCTGATCAACCTGCTACGCGATAAGAAAATAACAAACAGAATAGGACAGAAGATAACAGAAAAACTCGCGGAAAAAGCTTTCTCTCCAAAAGCGTATGTTGAAGAGAACAAACTTACAATGGTAGGAGATGAAGATGAGCTTGAAAGCCTGTGCAAACAGATAATACAAGACAACCCAAAAGCAGTTTCAGACTACAAGTCGGGAGAGAAAAAAAGCCTTCAATTCCTAATAGGACAAGTGATGAGAGCAACCAAAGGAAGAGCAAATGCTCAACTTACACGCGCGCTACTTGAAAAACTCCTAGAAAATTGAAATATTAGAAGGACAGATCAAAAAGAGAGTCAAGCTCTGAGTGAAGGCGAGATTCAAAATCACCGATGCGCTCTCCCTCTTTCTTCTCAGCCGATAAGACTTGAATGAGAGATTTAGAAAGACCAACATCATCTCTTGAAAAACTGAACTTGGGAGCATGCTCTTGAACAAGACGCTCTTCAATATGATCAACATCAGCACCAGGCAGAGATATGAGCTCAATCTCGCGGCTTGCAAGACCGGACGTGTTGCGAAGAGTCGCATAAGCGCCTTTTGATGAGCAATCGTGAACCAAATCATTCCAATTAATATCAGCAGGCCTTCCCTTGATCAAACAGCCTTTCACGCGAATGGTCACAATGGCGTCCTTGAGCGAGTGCTGACCAATGTGCGATCTTATTTCAGATTCCACTTCAAGAGGAGTCTTATCCTTTGCGCTGACCTCAATTGAAACCACCTCATTGACAGGGAGCTTTACGAACTCAATGTTTCCATCCTCAACAATAACAAAAGAGCCACACTTGAGCTGTTCAAGCTCCCTGAAATTGTTAGGAAAAACAGGCCCAGGATACACTATGTTACTATAAGGGCCAATAGACTGGTTTTTCACAATGTGGACGTGACCTCCAGCATAATAGTCAAAACCCCTTGGCAAATAACTGACAGGCATAGCTTCCATCTTCTCAAGCCCCTTTGGCTTTAATTCCTGCAAGGCAGTGTGAAAAAGAAAAATCTTCTTTCCAGGCTCTCTTTCAAGATTCTCCTTTGAGAGAATAGAGTAATAGCCAGCCTCAAGACCGCCTTTTTTACCAACCATTCCAGTTATCTTGACGCCAGTTTTAGGATCTTGAGTGAACTCGAGTCTAAGGCGACCGTCATCAAGCTCACGACCTTTTGCAACACACACAACAAGCGCAGCCCTTTCAAGAACGTCGAGCATAGTCTTTCCACTGGGGGAGAAATCGTGGCTTCCGGCAATGATGTAAACAGGAATATTCGCATCCTTCAGACACCTTAACTGCTCGACAGCCATGCGAAGACTGTCTATTGCCGGAACAGCAGTGTTAAACAAGTCTCCAGAGATCAAAACAAAATCAACACGACGCTCGATGCACTTTGATATTGCAAGTTTGAAAGAGCGAGCATTTGCATCACGCAATCGAGGATCTCTCCAGCCTCCGATATGGCAATCAGAAATATGAGCAAACCTCACTGCAAATTCACCCCTGCAAACGCATTGCGAGACTTTACAACATCAAATTTTGGCATTATAACCTTTATGGGAGTTGCAAAACGAAGAAAATTGCTTGTCACAATAGCCTCGCCCCTATCAAGGCTTGCAATCATGCGCTCATCACTGCTCAAATCCTGAGAAGCACTCTCAATTATTGCAGACCTTTCATTCTTGAGCTCAACCCCAAAGATGACCTTGGTGTTCATATTTGCAAGAACCTCTCTTGGAATTAAGGAAGGGAGCTGGGTTATCGCGACAAGCCCAACGCGAAACTTCCTGCCTTCTCTTGCAATGGTTGAGAATACATTCTGGCCCCTTCGTAGAACCTCTGCGCCAAGAACTCTTGGGGCCTCCTCAAGAACAATGCCAACTACCGGCTTTGACCTCAACTCATCAAGGGAATAATGCTTGTACCTTCTCAGAATATGATTTGCAATCATGCTTGCTATCAAAACTTCAACCCGTCCATCAAAAGAGCTGGTGTCTATAATAACAGTCTTGGCGCTCTCAAGAGCGTTCACTATGTCAGCCACAGTACTCTCACCGATTTCAGGATCAAAAGCGGAAACCCCTCTTATTCTGCCCTGTTGAGTCAACTCAAGGCCCAAAAGCTGCATCAAAACCCTCCTTACAACAAGCAAGGTCTCCTCTCGAAACTCCCTCAAACCTTCCTCTTTGACAATAGCCTCTATCCATCCATCCTTGAAACGAGAGTAATACTGAGATAGAGCCTGGCGTTGCGGATCGCTCCAATTTATCACTCCATTAAAATGCGATGGGCGAACATGCTTCAAGTGAATCTTCAACGATGCAGCGCCCTGCGATGAGTGAGGCGAGTAATACTTCACCTTATCTCTTGCACGCGGATGATCTTTTAGAAAAGAATAATACTCATTGTGAGGGTCCAAAACAAGCAAACCTGCACAGTCCCGATCCATAAGCTCGCACAACAAACTCTTCATAAAAACACTCTTGCCCCTTCCAGTAGTTCCAGCAACAAGAATGTGGTGGCTCAACGCGCGCTCAGCATCGATGCGAACAGGAACATCAATCAAACGAGACCCAGAGCGCAGGCTTCCAAGACGAACGCCATCTTGAGACCCTGTAATGCTTTTCATATCTTCTGCCTTGACCTTGCGAACATCATCAAAGAAGGCAGGCAGAGTCTTTGCAGACCTTCCAGCACTCGAGAGCATAGCAAGCGCCTTAATTCGAGCAATTATGTAATTCCTAAGAGCAGAATCCATCAGCTCAAGAGAAGAGTCTTCCTCTAATTTCAAACCAGCAACCAGTTCAACGTGCGTGCCTGAGAGCTGAGACCCATAAAGCAAATCAAAAACTTGCAATAACATATCTCCTTTGGGCGTTTTGGCTATGAGCAACTCTCCAAGCTCAAAATCCTCGCCGTGCTTTTGCCTGACAAGAATATTGCCAAACTCCCCTCCAATTACAAGCCCCTTGGACATTATGTGAAGAACCCCGCATCAATTTTTATTTTTTTGCTATTCTGAATGGAAAGCATCAAAAGAAAAGATGGCAAGATTTATAT
>RFLK01000101.1 GCA_003694525.1 Candidatus Woesearchaeota archaeon | reverse complement strand
ATGAACCTTTTTCCTTACGCACCCCATCTTGGATGGCACGCAGTACACCAGGCAATAGATACAGTATGCGATATGAACATGAATACCGCGGCGGGCAGAGCAATGCGCACAGAAAACCTTGTCAGATTGGCAGATGCATTCAAACCCAACGTAATATGCGGAATGAACAGCTATTTGAGGCACAAGTTCCTTGCAACCTCGGTCATCCGAAAAGCAAAACTGCCAGACCAAGTCTTATTCATAAACGGTGCAGAAAAAATGCTGGAAGCTGAGAGGGAACAGATAAAAAAACTCGCATCGCACGCAGGAGTTGCCCACCCGATAGTCCTTGACGTTTACGCAGCATCTGAGCTTAAAGAAGCATTTCTTCCAGAATGCACTCCCGGATCGGGCTTTCACCACATAGCACCACTCTCATCGATCATAAGAACTATAAAACCAAAGAAAGCAACAAGACACCTAATAACAGAATGGGAGTTCTCAAAAGAAGGAGTCGCTGCTGTCTGGAACATAGACGGGGCGGGTACAAGCCTTCAAGGCTACATAATAGGAGACGTTTTCGGACACGTGGAAGAGAGAGAATGCCCTAACTGCAAATTGCAAGTCAAAAGAATATTTGAAGTTGACAGGGTTCAAGAGGCGCAAGCACAAGCAGAAATTATGGGCGTTCTTGAGATTAAAGTCAAGGGGACAAAAGTGGACCTTGCAGAGATAAGAGAGATAGCGCTAAACACCCCGGGAGTTATCGAAGCACAAGTTGCAGTCGATAAGAGCAGGACCAGGCTAGAGGTGAGATACGTTAGCAATGAGCCTGAAAAAGCCCGAAAAGCGCTTGAACAAGCATATTCAAACTTGGAAGTTAAACCAAAGCTTGTTCCAACAACCCTTGAAAAATTAAGAGGAGACAAGCTGAAATTTGAAGGAATAAAACTATGAGACTGGATCCATTTTTCAAAGCTAGGAGAATAGCGGTTATAGGAGCCTCGCGAGAGAGAGGAAAAGTAGGGAGCGTCATTTTAAAACAGCTCAAGAACAAGAAAGCATACCCTGTAAATCCTCACGCAAAAAGAATCCTTGGTCTAAAAGCCTATGCGAGCGTCAAGGAAATACCCCACAAGATAGACCTTGCAATAATTGCGACCAGGGCGCAAACAGTTCCAAAAATACTCCAAGAATGCCAAGAGAAAAACATAACCCACGCAATAATAGTGAGCGCAGGATTCAAGGAAATAGGAAATGAACTCCTTCAAAAAGAACTTTCAGAAGCGATAAGAAAAACAAACATTACAGTGCTCGGCCCAAACTGCCTGGGAGTGTTTGATGCGCACAACAGGCTCGACACGCTTTTCCTTCCAGAAGACAGGCTTAAGCGCCCAAAGCCAGGAGGAATATCATTCCTCTCTCAAAGCGGAGCACTGGGCTCTGCAGTTTTAGATCTTGCAGCATACAAAGGGTACGGGTTTGCAAAATTCATAAGCTATGGAAATGCCGAAAATGTGACTGCAAGCGACATACTTGAGTTTCTTGCAAAGGACAAGGATACAAAAGTCATATGTGCATACATTGAAGGTATAAAGGACGGAAAAGCATTCCTCAAATCAGCAAAAAAGTGCAAAAAGCCAATAATAGCGCTGAAAGGAGGAATAACAAAGGCAGGGAGCTCAGCTGCACAAAGCCATACCGGCGCGCTTGCAGGAAAAAAAGAAATATATTACGGAGCATTCAAGCAAGCAGGAATAATCATAGCTCATAATCTTGAAGAAGTGTTCATATTTGCATCCATATTCTCAACGATAAAAACAAAACCCAGAGGAAAAAGAGTTCAAATAATAACAAACGGAGGAGGCTATGGAATAGTCACAGCAGACGCCATAGAAAACAGAGGGCTGGCTCTTGCAAAACCAGGAAGCGCGATAAAATCACTCAAAAAAGAAATGCCTGAGGGCGTTGTTGCAAAAAACCCATTCGACCTTTTAGGAGACGCTACAAATGAGAGATATGACAAGGCAATAAAAGCCGCAATGAAAGATAAAAACAACGATGCGATAGTGGTAGTAATACTTCCCCAGACACCCAGGATAGACCTCTCAATCAAAAAGACAATCATCAGAGCGAGCAGAAAAAAAGAAAAACCGATTGTTGCAGTCATAACCGGAAGCGAATATTCAATGAGCCTTAGACGAGCGCTTGAAAAAGAAAAAATCCCTTGCTTTGAATACCCTGAAAAAGCAATACTTGCTCTCTCTGCTTATCTGCGATCGTAAGACTTAACAAATTTCTCAATACGATCAAGAGCCCGCTCTATTATTGGCAATTTTGCCGCAAAACTAAGACGTATGTGGCCCTCTCCTCTCTTCCCAAAATCAACTCCTGGAACGACTGCAACCTTCATTCTTGAGAGAAGATCAAAAGAGAACTTTCTGCTGTCGTTTGACAAGTGACTGATATCAGAGAAAGCATAGAAAGCACCCTTGGGCACAGGAGTTGAAAGCCCCATCTCATTCAAGCGAGGCACAATCACCTTTCGCCTTGCATTGTATTTTTTCAGCATAGAATTGATATGCGATTTTGAAAGCCT
>RFLK01000100.1 GCA_003694525.1 Candidatus Woesearchaeota archaeon | reverse complement strand
CTGTAATCCCAGTGGCTGTATATTAGGAATTTATTTTTTGGGCTTTTGAGCAACTGCCCGCCTCTTATATCTTCAAGAAGCGTTTCATTGAATATTAGTGTTGTCAATATTGGCTCGTCCCTGTAAGAGTAAGGTGTGTCTCTGTATGCGTGAACCTCTGCTGCAAATTCGCTTGCTCTTCCTTTAAGTTTGTTGTAAAGGCTCGCATCGTATGTCAATTCTTCAAAAAGGTCGTATAATCTTATGAAGTCTTCGTCTTCTTCTGGAATTTCATTTCGTGCTTTTATGTGTAACTCTTGAGGGCTCCAGTAGGCTGTTGTCGTGTTCACCCCGTCAGTCATTCTTCCTTTGAGTTTTTCTTGAGCATAATACGCGTCAGTCATATGGTCTATTATCTTTACTACATCTTCAAGTTTCAATGGTCCTTCAAGTCTTGCTGCCATTTTTCTTGGAAGAATCCAACCAGTATAAAAAACTACCGGCCAGTGGCAAATAAGAGTCACTGCTTGAACGCTATTTTTAAAGCAAGGTCTTCAAGCTTTTCAAGGCCGTATTTTATCGAATCAAACTTTCGTCTAACAGGTGTGTTTCTCCAATCAAATAGCATCAGCTCAGAGTAGAGGTCTTCAACATCGCGTTTTATTTCAAGTGCTGTTTTATGATCTCCTTTTGCTGCAGAGTTTATGGCCGCCCTGACAAGCTCTCCTACAAGGTCGCACAAGCCTGGAAGGTACGTGTGATGGTCAACTCCAAGGTCCTCTGGTTTTGGGAGCTCCCTGTTCTTAAGATATGCTATGTAGCAGGAGGCTTCCACGTACTCTTCAAGAGAGTCAGAATACGCCCCTGATGTGAGCAAGTGTTCGTCTTTTTTTGCTATTTTTTTGGCTTCTTTTATTTTCTTTTTTGCTTTTTCTAAGAGCTCTTGGGCTTCCTTGAGGTTTCCCCTGTGCGCTGAATATATCGCTTTTTTGCTCGTCTTGAGTATGTTGCGCGAGAGTGCTATCAGCGCTTCTCTTTTCTTGTCGTATTCTTCAAATGCTTTGCGGAGTTTGGTGAATGTTTGTTTGTTTGACATAGCACAAGCTCACCAAAACTTTTATATAAAGAGTTCGTCAATATTTTTACAAAAGAGGAGTTATGGCACAGACTGTACTTGGCAATGTTATAGAGTTTTTTAAGACTTTGGGAGTTTATGATGTCCTTCTCCCTTTCCTTTTGAGTTTCACAATAACTTTTGCAATTCTTGAGAGGACAAAGATTTTTGGAGTGGAGGGAAAGGAAGGCCATACTAAGAAGAATTTGAATGCGATGGTTGCTTTTGTGACTGCATTTCTCGTGGTTGCGAGCAGCAAGCTTGTGGGGATTATAACAAAGGTTAGTGCAGAGCTCATAGTTTTGCTCTTGCTCATAGTGTTTTTCTTGATGCTTGTTGGAACGTTTTACAGCAAGGAGGATATAGAAAAGAAAGGAGTGAGCCTTGAGGGCGCTTGGCAGATTGGTTTTATGGTTTTCATTGCTATTGCTCTTCTAGCCATTTTTCTTGACGCTCTCACAACAGCAGATGGGCGGACTTGGCTCGAGGTTGTTTGGCTCTGGCTTGCAAGTGCAACGACAAATACGGGGGTTGCAGCGATAGTTTTAATAATCCTTCTTATTATAGTTATGTTATGGGTTATGCGCCCTGGAAAAAAAGGTGGCAGTGATTAAGAAGAGGTTTATGAGATGTTGTTTCAATTCATAGGGGCTCCTGGAGGGCAGCTTCAGCAGGTTGTGCAGACTCTTGAACAGTGGGGTTTTGTTGATGCTTTCCTTCCTTTCCTTTTGATATTCACTTTGGTGTATGCTCTCTTGAACCGTTTGGATTTGTTCAAGGCAGGTGAGGGGAGAAGGGCTCCGGATGCTTACAAGATCAATGGTTTGATTGCTTTTGCAATATCCCTTATGGTTGTCTTGCCTCATATTTTAGGCCGTTATCCTTCAAATACTGATCCTATTGTCATAATTAACACCATACTTCCAAGCGCTGCTGTCCTGTTGATTGCAGTATTTACCTTGCTTTTGCTCATTGGTGTTACTGGCTCTGAGCTTCCGAGTGTTTTGAGCTGGATTATAGGCCTTGTTGCAATTGGAATCCTTTCTTTTGTCATAATATTCACTATTTGGCCAACGTTTGCTCCTGCCTGGATTTTGCAGGATCCAAGCTTGCAGGCTCTTTTGATCATTTTGCTTGTTATGGGTCTTGTTGTCTGGTTTGTAACTCGCCCTGACAAGCCTGCACAGCAAACTCAAAATAGGACTCTGGCAGAATCTTTGACGGAATTATTTGGTAGGCGGTAAAAATGGCAACTCCTCTTGATGTGACTGCATTGCAGGGTTTTAAGGGCGTATTTCCCTTCTTGTTCATATTAGTTTTTACTTATGCTATTCTGATTAGCACTTCCTGGTTCAAGGATAAGCAGTTTTTCGCTGCAATAATAGCGTTTGCGCTCGCGTTTATGTCTCTTTTATCTCCTGTTGTGACCAAGACCGTTGCTTTGATGATGCCTTGGCTTGTCTTGTTTTTCATTTTCATAGTCTTGCTGATGATTGTATTTATGGCAACGGGCGTTAAGGGCGAGTACATAACTGATTTCATAAAAGAGGGGAATTATGCTCTTGGCTTGTGGATGTTTGTGATCTTTTCTCTTATAGCTGTAGGCTCTCTTATGTTTGTTCTGAATGAGGAGACTGGCGGTATAGAATCGTTCTATAATGAGTCTCAGATTGGGCAGGCTCAGGGCTGGGCGGTCCTGCCCACGATTTTTCATCCTAAGTTCTTGGGGATGGTTCTTGTTCTTTTGATTGCGGTTTTTACCGTTCGCTATATGACAAGCGAGCTTTAAGAAGTTTTAATGTTGGTTTCAATCAGTTTTTTTTGCCGTTGTGCTCTTCTTTGGTGCTTGTTTTTGTTTTGTGCTCTTAGTTATTCTTGATAGTTCTTGTATGTTCTCTGTAAGCTCTGGCAGTACTTTTTGGAATACTTTTTCCATTGCTTTAACTTCCGTTCCTACATCCATTAGTGTTTTGTCATAATCGCTAACTCTTGCAACTATTGCTTTGTGAAGGCCGTCAAGATCTGCTCTCAAGTCTTTGATTTGCTGTTCGATTTTGTCCACTCTTGAGTTTATGGAGTCTTTCCATTCGCTGAACTTGCCGTGTTCTTTTTGCATATCGTTCCATTTCTCTTCCACTATTTTCTCTATCAGAGCCTCTGTATCTGGGTGTTGGGCAATCGGGGGTTGTGTTTGCGCTTCAAATGGTGCTTGCGCTCCTCTCGCACCCATCGCAGCAGGCTCCATAAATCCTGGCTGTTCTGGAAAGCCTGGTGGTTGTTGGATTGCCGGCCCCATTGTTTGTTTGGCTTCTGCTTGCGCCAGGGCATCGTATATTGCATTTGGAGCATATCCTTTTCTCTGAAGCGCTTGCACTATTTGGTTGTTTGTAAGACCTTGCTGTTGCATTGTTATAACCTCATTTATTGGAACTTCGCTAGGTACTTGCAACTCAGGCAAGGGAGGTGCTTTTGGCTCTGGAGGCTTTTCTTTCTTTTTAAACACATCAAGGATTCCCATTTTTCAGTCTCATTAGGCAAAAGGTATTTTTAAAGCTTTGGTCGAGCTCATTGCTCTTCTTTTTTTCCAACTCCAAAGCGCTCTTGCAGTTTTTCTTCTATTATCTTGTCTAATTGTTCTCTTCTAACAAAATCAACAGGGCTCCACAGTTCTATGTATTTCTTCATCACGTTTATATCTTCCTTGCGTGCGAGAAGGCGGATTTCTTTTATGATTGTTATAATCTTGTCTTCTATTGCTTGTATGGTTCTTTTTATCTCATTTATATCTTCGTTTATTTTCTTTATCTCTCTCATCGCTCGTTTGTGGTTCAAAAGCATGTTTTGTTCCACAAAGAGCATTTTTTTTCTGAGCTCAGAGTATCTCTGCTCAGATATTCTAAGTCTTGCTGAAAGTCCTCCAAGTGCGCCTACTGTGTCAGTGGCCGGAGCTGGCGGTGCTGGGGGTTGGTCTTTTTGCATAGTAAACGTTTATATATTCTCGTGAGATTTTTTATTGTTGTGAACATTTTAATGTTGTGTGACTCTGTTGGAGTGATAAAGAGGTGTTTGAGTGGCTTGCGGAAAATATGAGGTCATAAAGGAGGGCGAAGATATAATTCTTCGTATTGACTGTTCTGACTGTCCTTTTTTCCCGAGTCTTGAAGATGAGCCCAGGGTTATGCAGATTCTTTTTGATGCTCTTCTTGAGGTTGGAGTTGTAACTCAGATAGTTTTTGTTCAAAAGCGTGATTTCGAGTATGATGAGGCTCAGACTTCTATGCTTGTTGAGCTTGCAGGGGTATACAAGAAGCTTGTAAAGGATTTCCCGTATAATTTGGTGACTCAGCCTGCTTGTGAGCGTTGGGTTCGCCCAAAGTATGTCAAGGCCCAGACCATTTTTTATGAGACTTTCAAGAGCGATCCTATAGGTGCTTATGTTGAGCTCAAACGTCTCTCTCGCGAGGAGAAGCTCGAGGAGGAGAGGCTTCCTGTTGAGGGTGTTGCTTGCCTGCAGCCTTTCTGGGATCGTCTTGCAGACGCAATCTCTGTGCTTGAGAACACTCGTCTAATTCAGCTTGCAAAGCCCCATCTTGCTGGTTTCAAGCCCGGCGATCGTTCAATATACCGCATTCTGTTCAGCCCAACAATTCGTCCTGATTTCATGTTTACAAAGCTTATGGCAGCCTACCCTAGCGAAGGAGAGGAGATAAGCAGCTATCAGGTAGGAGATAATGAGGTTACAATATTCAAGTTGCCTGAGAGCGTTCAATACCTCTATCACGTGGTTCCTGCAGAGTTCAAGTTGGATTATGAGAAGTATGAGCTTTTGGATGCTGCGCGCAATGTTCTCGCAGAGCATCAGCCCAAGCGTTCTGAGTTTGTGGACCCTGAGCGTATGCGTGCAGTGTTCACTGCAATAGGCAATAACTTGCTCGAGGAGCTTGCTGAAAGAAAGAACATTCATCTGAGGGTTTCAGAGCGGGAGGCTCTTGCAGAGATTCTTGTCCGGTACACTGTTGGATTTGGACTTCTTGAAGTTTTGCTCGCAGATGATAAGGTTCAGGATATAACTGTCAACTCTCCTATGGGGCGCATTCCTATCTTTTT
>RFLK01000099.1 GCA_003694525.1 Candidatus Woesearchaeota archaeon | reverse complement strand
GTGTAATTGAATTAGATGTATAGGTTTTATTTGCCGGTTTGTTTTTTTAATGTGTGTTTACAATAAGCTCAATTAGGGTTTGTGTCGAGAGTTTTTTATACAAGTTTTTCTTGCATTTCATTATGCGTTTTGACGTTGAGGTTGATCGCTTGCGTGCAGACATTGCAGACAGACCTTTTTCTGAGAATATGCAGAGTGATTTTGTTGAGCGTCTCAACTGCCTTATAGATGTTTTTTACAACTCCGTTCCTGAACTGCCAGAGGGTGCGAGTCTTGACAATGTTTTCTACCCGTTTGTGATTCGAAAGGTCTATGTTGAGGGTAGTGGTGATGATCTGGGAGTTGTAGATTACTTGTCAGGAAGGATTCTGGCAAGGTTTTCATCTCAGGAGAGAGTTCCTTGTGCTGATTATTTTTTTGAGGAGCTCTCTGCTGTAAGTGAATGCCCTCCGAGAGTCAAGTTTGAGCGTATGCGCTCTTTGGGTGATAAGTTCTTGTTCATTGCGGGACTGTTTCCGGATAATCGAAAGGGGCCTGGTGTTAATTACTATGCAACTTGCGGGTCTATGGCTTTTCGAATGGCCGCAGATCTTGCAGAATTGTCTGCAAAAGAAGAGGTGGGTAGAACTCTTGAAGTGATAGGCTCGACTTTTGATTATTATGTGGATCGCCTCCAGGACATTGCAAGATCTTATCTGAGCGGTCCTGATAAGAAGGTTATTTGCAGTTTGTATGCTGATGCTCAGATTGACTTGTATGAGGCTCGGAAGAGAGGCGATGATTTGAGGGCAAGAGAGCTTGAGAAGAAAGTTGATTATTTTCAGGCTATGGTCTTGAGAGGGAACTGATTTTTTTGAGCTCCTTGTATTCTTTTTTTGGGTTGTCTGCAAGTGTTACTGAGCTTGTTGCTATGGCAAAGTCAGCTCCTTGTTGCGAGACTAAGCCGCAAGTTTTCTTGTTGAATCCCCCGTCTACTCCTATTTTTATGCGTTTTGATATTCTTCGTATCTGGCTTATTTTTTTCAGGGGTGTTTTTAGCATTCTTTGTCCGTAAGCCCCTGGATTGACTGTCATAACGAGCGCGATGTCCGATTCTTTGAGAGCGCTTGAGTGTTTTGATATTGCTGTTTTGGGGTTGAATGCAATCCCTGCTTTCATCCCCGTGCATTTGATTTCGCAAAGCGTTCTTTCTTGAAGTGTTGTTGCCTCCGAGTGTATTATGAATTCGTGGCATCCGAGTCTGGCGTATTTTTTTATGTAGGATTCTGGTTTTTCTGCCATAAGGTGTATTTGAACTTCGCTCTCAGGAAAAGCTTTTTTGAGCTCTTTTAGTTGTATTGTCTTTTCCGGAACGAATCTCCCGTCCATTATGTCTATGTGTACTTTTTTTGCCCAGTGTACTGCCTCAAGCTGTTCTTTGAGCTCTTTCAGGTTTTTTGCAAGAATGCCTGGCACTATTTCCATATCACATTCCCTCTTCTATTTTTTTTATTTTTTCTATTCTTCTCTCGTGCCTTTTCTCTCCGCTAAATGGTGTCTTGAGCCAGGCAAGCGCTATTTTTTCAGCTTTTTTCTTGTCAAGGTCCCATCCTGAAAGGCATAGTATGTTTGCATCATTGTGTTGTCTTGAGAGTTTTGCGGCTCTTATGGTCCAGACGGGAGTTGCGCGTATTCCTTTGAACTTGTTTGCAGCAATGCATATTCCTTCAGCGGATCCGCAGACGAGTATTCCTTTTCCTCCTTTTTGCACTGCCTTTGCAACTTTTTTTGCATAGTCTGGGTAGTCGTCTTTTTTGTTGTATTTTTTTGCTCCCTTATCTATTGTTTTGTATCCTTGTTTTGAGAGAAATTTTTTCAGGTGTTCTTTCAGTTTGTATCCGGCATGATCTGCGCCTAGGTATATGGTGTTGTTGTTTGAAGTCATTTTGCGTTACCTTTTTGCTTTTCCTGCGCATCCGAAGACATCCATTCTGTGTTCGGCAACTTTTTGCATAAGGTCTCTTGCAGGCCCTAATATGTGCCGTGGGTCAAAGTCTTCAGGTTTCTCTTTCAGTGTCTTTCTGACGGCAGCGTCAAATGCGAGCCTAAGGTCGGTGTCGGTATTTATCTTGTTTATTCCTTCTTTTACTGCTAGTCTTATCTGCTCATCAGGAACTCCTTCTGGCTTTCCAAGCTGTGCTCCGTATCTTGCCGCTTGAGTTATGAGCCAATGGGGAACTCCTGATGCTCCGTGAAGAACTAATGGGATTTTCACTCTCTTGCGTATCTCTTTGAGCCTGTGTATGTCCAGTTTTGCTTTTCCGCTGAATTTGTATGCGCCATGGCTGGTTCCTATCGCAACTGCAAGAGCGCTTATTCCTGTCTTCTCAACGAACTCTTTTGCAGAGTCAGGGTCAGTGTATATTATTTCTCTTGCAGAGACTTTGTCTTCTGCGCCGCCTATTGTTCCCAGCTCTCCTTCAACTCCCACTCCGTATTTCTCTGAAAGCTTGACTGCTTTTTTTGTTGTTTTCACGTTGTCTTTCCATGGGAGGTGGGAGCCGTCCCACATTATTCCAGTCCATCCTGCTTTGAGGCATTTTTTCACTGTCGAGACGTCTCGTCCGTGGTCGAGATGCAGGGCTACTGGAACTTTTTGTTTTGCTGCAGTCTCTGCAATGCATTTGAGATAGTCAAGTCCAGCATAGCTTATTGCGCCCTCGCTTGTCTGTATTATGACAGGGGATTTTTTTTCGACGGCTGCTCGTATGACTGCCTGGCATATTTCCATATTGTTTATGTTGAATGCGCCTACTGCGTAGTGTCCTCTGAGTGCTTTTTTCAGAATCGTTTGAAGTTTTGTCAGCATGTTATGGCCTCCACGCGCCCTGCTTTTTTTGCAGCGCGCTCTATTTCGTTCTTGTTCAGTATGTTGCTTGTCGCTCCGTGCTCTGATATCACGCTTTGCGCTTGAGCGCACCCCCATCTGAGTGCTGTTGGTATGTCTTTTTTGCGCATTATTGCTGCCAGAAATGCGCTTGCAAAAGCATCTCCTGCTCCGGTTGTATCCACTGCTTTTACTTTTCTTGGCGTTATCTTGTATGCCCTCGTCCCATCGCTTGAGATCGCGCCTCTCGCTCCAAGTGTTATTATTGCAATGGGTGATATTTTTGAGAGTTCTTTGATAAGTCTTTTTTCTTCGTATTTCTTTCCTATAAGTGCTTGCGCTTCTTCAAGGTTGAGTACAAGTATTCTTGTTGCTTTGAGAACTGTTGAAAGCTTTTTAACGCCCCTCTCTGCAACGTATAGCGAAGGGTTGTATAGTAAGGGTATGTTGTGAGATCTTGCGTATTTTGCTATTTTGAATTGAGTTCTCAAGCTTTTTGAGAGCATGCTTCCAAAGTAGAACCATTTCGGTTTTTCTCTCCAGTCAAAGTCCTTTTCTTCAAGGCAGTCATTGACGCCCTTGTATGCGAGTATGACTCGATCGCATGCAGGACCGCTGAGTATTATGGATGCCCCTGTTTGCCCTTTTTTCACTTTGCCTATGAATTTGACTCTTCTTTTTTTTAGTGTGTCCAGCACGAGTTTTCCTTGAATATCAGGCCCTATAATGCAAAGCGCGGCGCTTGAGATTCCAAGGCGTTTTAGCGATGTGCTGCTGTTTATTGCAGAGCCTCCTGCAAGAGTTGTGAAGTGGTCGAGAAGTGTTTTGGAACCTATTGGTATGCATACTCTCTCGCATTTTTCTATTTTTTTCAGGCTCAGCATTTTGGAGTGTGATGTGGCAAAAAGGTCTGCAGCTGCTGAGCCTACGCAGATAACTTCGCTCATGCGTGTTTCTTGTGCTTTTTCATCTCTTTTGTCAGCTCTCTGACCAGGTGCTTTAGCAGTGTTCTCTGCGTCTCGATGGCTGTTCTGGCTCGTCTCATATCTTCTGCAAGCTCGCTCTCTTCAAACACGTCATTCACCCAGTTTGCAAAGTGATTCTCAACATCAGATACGTACTGGTTGAAGGCGTCCTGTGTCATTGTCTCGAGCTCGTCTATAAGGTCGTATATTGATCTTAGCACTCTTCCGTCTTGAAGATAGAAACTGTATTTTTCGGGAGCTTTTCCGAGTATTTTCTTTGTTATGGTGACTTTGACCTTCGGTGCTTTTGCTGTCTTTTTCAC
>RFLK01000098.1 GCA_003694525.1 Candidatus Woesearchaeota archaeon | reverse complement strand
TGAAGCCTGCGGGGGAACCCACCTTAACAACACAATAGAAGCAGGACGAATCGTAATAATAAAATCAAGCAAAGTCAAAGACGGCATAGTAAGAATAACATTTGCAGCAGGAAGAGCCGCAGAGAAAATACTTGAGGAAGAGAAAAAAGAACTGGACAAAATAGCAAAAATCCTAGAATGCAAAGTATCACAAATTCCTGCAAGAGCAAAGGAACTCTTTGAAGCATGGAAAAAAGCCAAGAAATCTAAAAAGAAAGGCGAGAAAATAGAAAAACTGCAACTAAAGTCAACAAAAGAGCAAAAAGGAGCAATACTCCTGCAAACCGCCAAAGAGCTTCAAACTCAACCCCAACACGTAATAAAAACAATAGAACGATTCAAAAAAGACATAGAAAAGTGGTCATCTGAATAACTTCTCAATCACATCCATAGTGTACAAGATTATTGCCTGGGTTTGAGCCCTGCTTGGAGTAAACAGAGCCTTCTTCTTATGAACCGAGTGAATTCGAGTCTGGTTTATCAAATGAATCTGATTAGAAAGCCCAGGGTCAAGAGCAATACCTTTTGCACTCAAACGAGCAATAAGATTGCCAAGACCCATTCCAGGAGCCTTCTCCAAAAGATCCTGCCCGGTTACATCAAAATATTTTCTGTGAAGAGCAGTTTCAAGAAGACGGCCGCACAAGATGATTGCGCTGCGGTAACAACCTGCAGAAAAACACTTTTCAACCTCGCAAACATCTGCCCTAACCTCATCCTCAATATCAGAAGGCAGGCGAGGCAAAGAAAAAGACAATCGCTTTTTTGAAATATCAAGAGCTGCAATCTGAGCAAGCTGGTCAAGAATCCCAGGAATTTCTGAAGGGCTTGCAGACTCAAGCCTCAAAGCAAGATTGTGAGCCTGCTCATCACCCTCAGTCTCCTTTAAAAGACGCGCTATTGCGCCCTTGAGCATACTTTTGGCAGCCAAAGCCTTCTGCCTGCGAAAATCAACAAGATTTGAAGAGCCTTCACTTTGCTCTGGCAAAGACTTTAGAGCCTCTCGAATATCCTGGATTGATCTTCTCATAAAACAAGGAAAATAGCACCCATTCAAAAATATTGCTTTGCAAAGGCTTAAATATCACAAGAACAAAATAATAAGTATGAGAGGCAAAGCCCTTATTCTAATATCGATACTTTCACTAATAACCTTGCTTTTTGCATGCGCTCCTGTGCAAGACAGCACACAAATTGAAAATAAAGCAAAAGACATTAAGGCAAATGACGGAGCACTTTCCGAGAGCGAACAAAAAGAAGAACAAGTTACAGAAGAGATAGTAGCACAGGCACAAGCACCCGCAAAAGAAAAAGAACAAGAGAGCGAAAGCCAAAGCGCAAAGACAGAAGAACAACAAGCACAAACAGCAGAGCCAGCCTACGAGCCTTACACGGAACTTGGCTGTGAAAATCTGCTAACAAAGGAGCAGGCAGCACAGGCCTGCAACAAACCACCTCAAGAGTTAGTAATAACATACAAAGTAGGCACAAGAAACTGCTTTGTAAACATAAAACACAAAGAAAACTCAAGACTGACCGCAGGAATAACCCTTACAGCATATGAGGACGGGACAACAGCTGCAAAAGAATTCCAGAGAAGACTTGAAGTTCTAAAACTCGGAGCTGACAAGAGCGTCGGAGAGCGCGCATACGAATTCCCAAAAAAAGACCGTCAAGAAATAAGCTTCTTGAGAGACGAGTACATAGTAGAAGTAGGGGCAGATACAAGACTGTGCACAGAAGAACAAGTGCTCGAACTTGCAAAAACAGCAGACTCACACCTTCTCAACCGCTAGCCGAGCCAACCCCTCAAAGAGCGCTGTCCTAAAACAACACTTTTATTCAAGATATGCGACAAGTCAACTCCAAATTTCACTCTCGCCCACTTCTTCACATATTCAAGAGCCAAACTCTCATCAGAAAAAGACACCGATCTTTTCTCAAGCGCCTTGCGCGCAGCCTCTCGAGTAACCCAAACCCCAAGAGGCAAGAAATAATCATCAGAAATAAGACGAATCGCGATAACACAATTCTGCCTTTTAAGCCTGCACATATGCTCCAAAATAGCAAGGCGCACAGAATAATACCCTCCGGCGCAATTATGAGCATACGATTTTCTTCCAGAAAAGAGCTCAAAATCAGAGCTGTACTCCAAAAGCCCAGGATTTGCATAAAGCTCAAAAAGCTCATAACTCCAGGGCCGTGGAAGAAAAACAATAAGATAATGATTGCCAAGATAACAGCCAACATTAACCCTGCAATCACCAACCTGAAAATCGCGCACTTTTGAGAGCAAACCTTCTGATATTGAATCATCGGTCGCAGTTATAGACCAACGAGTTGGAACAAGCGACGGCTTTTTTCCAAAAACTCCGACAGAAAACATACGGGAGAGACGATTCTCATCAACCCCCTTATCATACAATATCCGCAAAGCAGAGCCCGCACTCAAATCATCACTCACAACTCTCTCTACCCTGCTTGAAACCTTCGCATTATTCTCAAGAGAGAGCTTCTTGACGCGAGCCTTTGCCCCAATTGGAGAAGACCACTTGCTCGAAGAGAAAGCAGGCGTTGGAGTCTTTTCGAGCACTACATCAACATCGACAACGTTCTCAGCAAGAGCAACCTCTTGAGCAACACCAACAAGCTTGCCAAAGTTTCGAACATTGCTTGAAAAAGAACTGTTAACAACCCCTGCTCGCAAAGATGCGATGCGTGATATTCCATAGCCCCCCTTGGCCCAGCCTTTAGGATCATCATAACGCGAAATCTTATCATCGTGGACTGCAGGAGAGAGCACGCCAACGCTCACATTCGGATAGCCAAACCTGCCAACAAAAGGAGCAATTGCAGAACCAACAAACTCAGGCCTTGAAAGAGACCTTGCACGAGCAAGAGCCCTCATCAAAACACGCTCTTTCTCCTTATAAGACACGCTGCGAATACGCATTGAGAAAGCACTGATGCAAGAACTCTTTAATCTTGCTGTTTGAACCTGGGCTCTGAGAGCGCATGATCCCTGAACTGAGAACAAGCCCTTTTGCCCTCATAGAAAAACCAGCATTTCTTCCCGTGACGCTTAAAACTCTCGCAATCATCACACAAAGCCATATCTGCCGTGCAGAACCAAATTTATAAATAAGTTTCGGCAAGACTTAAAAGAGGCGCTGTCCGCAAAAAACAAATGCTAACCCCCACAGAAGTCAAAAAACTGCACCAAGCCCTGACCTCAACAAAAGACCCGCTGTTCTTCTTTCACGACGACCCCGATGGGCTTGCAAGCTTTCTGCTATGCTACAGGTATACAAAATGCGGAGCTGGGATACCCATCAAAGCAAAACCACGCATAACAACAAATTACCTGAACAGACTGGAAGAACACAGGCCGGACACACTATTTGTACTGGACATTGCAATGATGGACCAAGAGTTCATAGACTCCACAAAAACTCCAATAATCTGGGTAGACCACCACGCTGTGCAAGACAGAGACGGAGTAGAATACCTAAACCCTCAAACCAGGGGGGTAAACATCCCCACACCAGAGCTGATATGGCAAGCAATAGGAGATGAGAGACCGCAGGACCTGTGGATTGCAACAGTCGGAGCAATCGGAGATTGGCACTTTCCACCATACGCACAAACATTCCAGCAAGCATACCCTCAAATACTCCCTCCAACAATATCAACGGCAGAAGACGCGCTTTTCACAACACCGCTTGGAACCCTAGTAAAATCATTCTCTTTCGCGCTTAAAGGGCCAACCCGCAATGTCAAAAAAACAATAAAAGCACTTACAACAATTAATGACCCTTATGAGATACTAGAGCAAAGAACAAAAGCAGGAAAACACGTTTGGGAAAACTACAAAAAAATAAACAAAGACTATGAAGCGCTCAAGAATGCAGCATTAAAACACAAACCAAAAGGAAAACTCTTTGTGTGGACATACAAACAAGACAGACTCTCCTTGACAAAAGACCTCTCAAACGAACTACTATACCATTTCAAAGACAAGGTCATAATACTCGGAAGAGAAAAAAGCGGAGAGTACAGGTGCTCGCTGAGGGCGCCTTCAGGAGTGAGACTTGCAACAGCACTAAACAAAGCACTCAGAGGAATAGAAGGATATGGCGGAGGACACGAGCAGGCGTGCGGGGCAGCCATAAAAAAAGAAGATTGGAGACGATTTCTTGAAAACCTGAAAGAAGAGTTAAAACTAAACTAAGACTGGAAACATTTATAAAGGGCGCGCTTCGGCTGAAAAAACATGGCAGACTTGACATACAAAGTAAAAATTCAAATAGAAGACAAAGGCGTAGGTTACACAGCAAAAAAAGCATTGCAAAATGCCCAAAAACATAAGACTTCTCCTATAAAAGACGTCAAGTTCTTAAAAAAGCCAACAAGCAGCTCGACAGAGATTGAAGTAAAAATAGACGATACTTCACTCAGAGACACAATAAAATCGGCAATAGAAGTCTCAGGAAGAATGCCCCAGAAAAACGGGATGTACAAAATAGAAGGAATAGAACTTCAACAGAACGCATCAAAAGCAACATCAGACCTTGAAGACAAACTCAAACGCTCGCAAAAACAATACAGCACAGCTCAAAGGCAGCTGAACGCGCTAAGAGAAGAGAACGCAAAACTAAGAGCACAAATAAGCAAGCAGAAATCAAAAGTCGACAACCCCCTTGAGAGCATATTGCAACACATTGAAGAGCAAAATCACACTCTGCAAGAATTCATAGAAGATAGCGCAGACGCGGATTTTGCAATCAGAGTATTAAACTATGAAATCGAACCAAGCTTTACAAACTACACAAGCCACTTTTTAGGAATAGAACTATCTGAAGATAAAATAAACGAAATATTATCATACAAACCAGAAGAACAAAAAGTCAAACAGCTCAGAGAGCAGCCAGAGCAGGAAGGTGGCATAGAGCCGGGGCGAGGCCATCAGCTGGTCGGCG
>RFLK01000097.1 GCA_003694525.1 Candidatus Woesearchaeota archaeon | reverse complement strand
GATGGCAAATCCATCAAGGAGCTTGCGCAAGAGGACGAAAAGGCCCGCAAGGATGTCGAGGCTTTTCAGGAGTCTGTTGAGAGATCCCGTAAAGAGCTTTAAGAAGCGAACTCTGTTCAGAAGAATGCTATTTAGAATGGTATTGAGTCTGCGAAAAATGTTGAGTCAGAGCTTGAAACAGCAGGTGTTGAGTTGAAGCGCGATGTTAAGGTTCATTCTTTGGAAGAGGGAGATGTGAAGGCGTTTGACAAGGAAGTTGCTGATATAGCTCACGCTGTTGAGGATTCCAAGTTTTTGCTTAAAAAGGCAGAAGAGGTCCAGAAAGCTCATAAAAAAGACGAATAACTTGTCGCTACTGAGCAATAATCACGTTACGAAATCTTTATATATTAGCTTCTTTACGCAAGAGTAACTACACTCGGGGTGGAGAAAATGAAAAGAATAGCTATGTTTATGGTTTTGGTCGCTGTTTTTGCGATCGGCGCGACCGCTTTGCAGGTTTCGACTCCGTCGCTTGGAGGTTCAAATCAAGATCGTAACGCAAATGTCACAACTTCTGTCACCATTACGAGCAATTCAGGCTCGGATCTTTCAAACATTCAGGTTTCTTTTGTTGCAGATTCAAAGTATTCCTTGTCTGCTCAAGGATTGCCTACAAATGTGACTGCTTCAAGTCCTGGCTCGTTTACCCTTAACGGGTTTATTCCACTGGACTTGGATGGAGTTGATCCTACAACTCTCAAAGAAGGAGCTGTCAAGGTAGGAACTCTCACTGTTACTGCAACCAATTCTTCAGGCTCTCAAGAGTCTGCAACTGTTGATGTGCTTATGCAGGCTGTAAACCAGCTTGAGATCAACAAGGCAAGGATTACTTGCGATACAAGTTCCAAGTCTCTTGATGATGGAGACACTATAAAGAATCTCAAGCCTGGCGAGAGCTGCCAGCTTGAAATTGAGGTTGAAAACAAGTTCGATGACAACGATCGCGATAATCTCAAGAGAGGAGATATAGAGTTTGATACTGTCGATATCAATGTTGATTCAAGCAACAGCGATGTTGACGTTGATGTTGACGACGATATCTCCAATCTTGGCGCGGACGACAAGGATTCTGCTCTTGTCGACGTTGACATCGAGGATGACGCTGATGATCGCAAAGTCACTCTTACCATCAGGGTCTCCGGACGAGATGAAAATGGTGCTTTGCACGGTGAGGAGATATCTGTCAAGTTGGACATTGAGAGGTTGACTCACGATGTTCAGATTCGCCGCATTGAAGTCAGCCCAAGCAGGGTTTCTGCTTGCGAGCCGTCAAATGTAAATGTCGGAGTTCAGATTTTGAATCAGGGCAGGCGCGATGAGCGCGAGGCTGCTGTCGAGGTTTCTGTTCCTGATTTCAAGTTCACCGACAAGAAAGGTGACATAGAGCTTGACAAGGATGATAGCACTTCTGTCCAGTTCGACGTTCCTGTTCCAGAAGATGTCGAGCCAGGCGTTTACCGCGTAGATGTGCGTTCTTTCTTCGACAATGTTGCGCAGTCCAATATCGGCTCTGTTGATCTTGTTGTCGAAGAGTGCGAGGAGCCTGAAGTTCCAGAGCCTTCTGTAAACGTTGAATCTCAAGGAACTTCAACGCAGACAAGTGTTGTAAGCGAGCCTTCCCAGGTTGTTGCAACAGCTCAAGGGCAAGCTCAAGCTGCGCCTGCAAGGTCTTCCGGACTCTCGCAATCTGGTGCGTATGTGGCCTTGCTTGTCTTGGCTATTGCAATAGTGCTTGCATTGATCGCAACAATGGTTGTCGTTCTTGTACGCACAGTGCGCAAGAAGTGATTAAGTGATTTTATTTTTCCTTTGACTTTTTTCTTCTCTTTTTTCTTACAGCACTGGAATATTTTCAGTTTTTTGATGGAAATTTAATTGAAGCGCGCGAAAATCGCTTATTCTATGGTGATTGGTATGCATATGTCTGAATTCAAGTTATCGATTAGCTCATTGTTGAAGTTTGCAGCATTCTCTCTGCTTATTTTGGCTTTTTCAGGATCTGCCAGTGCGCAAGTTGTAATTCAGCAGGTTTTGTACGACCCTTCAGGCTCTGAGAGGGGTGGTGAGGCTGTTGAGATAAGGAATATTGGCTCTGAATCTGTGGATATTTCAGGCTGGATTCTTGCAACTTCCTCTTCACCATCAGATGCCACTCTTCCGCCTGGCACTATAATTCTGCCTGGGGAGGCGTATCTTGTTGCAGATTCTGGCTGGAACGTCTCTCGCGATAATCCTTTGTGGAAGAGTGCAGATTACGAGGAGCCCATAACACTTGGAAACTCTGCAGGAGGAGTTGCTCTTTTGAATGGAACTGCTGTTGTCGACTCTCTTGCCTGGGGTGATGTTCAAGGTTTGGACGAGATGTTTAAGAAAAATGTTGCATTAGAATCTGAGGAAGGGTTTTCTCTGTGGCGCTTGGACGGAGAGTTTGTCTCCCGCCCTGCTGACTTTTTTGAAGGCGTTCCTGTTATGATTGATGCAAGAGTTACACTCAAAATTCCAAGGATTCGTCTTCCTGATCGTTTGGAGTTGGATCCTAAAGGGGTCCTAAGCATTCGCAATGAGGGCGATACTGCAGTCAAGGTTGTTTTGCACATAGGAGAATTGCGCAATGATGATAACATAATTCCGGCAAGTGCTGTCAAGATTGAATCTCAAGAAGTACTGGTTCCATCGCACAGCGACAAAAATGTTGCAATTGAGGTCAGTGCTCCCGAAGATTCTGTTCCGGGCGTGTATTCTGCAGTGTTGCGTGTTAAGATAAGAGATGCAGATTAGAATTATTCCTTGCGATTGCGGTATCTTACGTGGCAAGAGCGTTTTATCCAACAAGTAGGGCATTGCGCCAACTGCTCGTATTTTTCCCCAAAGCAAGGGTCTTGTACAAGCTTCAGCATTTTTGTTTGTTGCTCCTGCTCCATAGTATCTTGAACTCGAAACAAATATTTAAATGTTTGTATTTTATATACTTTATATAATTATGAATTTTTGAGCATTGTATAAAGAAGGATTAGTTTCTATAAAAACTGATTAAAAATAGATCTTGTTGCAAATTTTGTCATAGTTTTGTCATAGTTATCACCAGCCATAAGATTGTCTTAGACGATTAAAGCAGTGAATTCAGTTTGCAATCCAAATCTTTACAATTGCTGTGTTCAGTCAAATATTTAATACGCTCATCCGGATAGTGCACATTCAAGGTAATTCTTATATAGGATTATTAAAACAAATATTGAAGATGAAAAAAGAGGCATTGTTGAAGGCCATAGCTAAAAAGCTCAGGATTCTCTCTCTTGAGATGACAACACGCGCAGGATCCGGTCATCCTACGACCTGCCTGAGTATGGCTGAGTTGATGTCTTGTTTGTTTTTTGATGAGATGCGTTATAATATCAAGGACCCTTTCGATCCTGGAAATGACGAGTTTGTTCTCAGCAAGGGCCACGCATCTCCAATTCTTTGGGCTTGTTTTGCAGAAGCTGGAATAATAAGAGAAAAGGATTTGGAAGGGTATCGTCAGATAAACAGTGTTCTTGAAGGCCATCCGACTCCTAGAATGCCTTGGATAAAGGCGGCAACTGGAAGTCTTGGTCAGGGATTGTCTGTTGGTCTTGGGATGGCTCTTGCAATGCGCTTGCAGAAGCGGAATTCTCGAGTTTTTGTGATGATGGGTGATGGAGAGTGCGCTGAGGGCAATGTGTGGGAGGCTGCAGAGCTTGCTGGAAAATTGCAAGTATCCAATATTACTGGAATACTTGACGCAAACAGGCTTGGGCAAAGTGGAGAGAGCTTGCACGGGCACAATGTCGGAGGCTGGGAGCGCAAGTTTTCAGCATTCGGCTGGCATACAAGGACGATCGACGGTCACAAAATAACTGAAATATTAGATGCGCTTGCTTGGGCTAAAAACACAAAAGGGCCGTGTATGATAATTGCCAGAACCCTCAAGGGCAAAGGAGTCTCTTTCCTTGAGAATAAGGAAGGCTGGCACGGAAAAGCCCTGAATGAGAGCCAGTTGAAAAGGGCACTATCAGAGTTAGGCCCAATGCCTCGAGTTAACGTCAAGATTAAGGGTCCAAGAAAAGCAAAAAGGTTTTCTGCACGGGCTGTGAGGCCTTCTCGTCCAAATTACAAGAAAGGAGAGCTTGTTGCAACAAGAGAGGCGTTCGGCATTATGCTTGAAAAGTTAGGCAAGGATGAGAGAGTTGTCGCATTGGATGGCGATGTTCAAAATTCTACTTACACAAAATTTTTTGCAAAGTCTTTCCCTAAAAGGTTTTTTGAGTGTTATATTGCAGAGCAGAATATGGTTGCAATGGCGGTAGGGTTTCAGGCAATGGGTTTTGTACCTGTTGCAAGCACTTTTGCAGCGTTCTTCTCCCGTGCGCACGATCAGGTTAGGATGGCAGGGATTTCAAGGGCCAACATAAAGTTGGTTGGCTCTCATGCAGGAATTTCAATTGGTGCGGACGGCCCTTCGCAGATGGGACTTGAGGATCTTGCTCTGTTCAGGTGTATTCCTGACTCTGTTGTGCTCTATCCTTGCGATGCTGTTTCTGCTGAAGCTTTAACCTCTCTTTCAATAAAGCACAAAGGGCTTTCTTATCTTAGAACTTCCCGTCCTAAAACTCCTGTAATATACAAAAAGGGGGAGTCTTTTGCCATTGGCGGGTCCAAGATTTTGACAAGGCCTAAGAGAGTGAGGGCTGTTATTATCGCTGCAGGGGTTACAGTGCACGAGGCTCTAAAAGCTGCAGAGGAGCGAAAGGATCTTCTCGTGGTTGATGCTTATTCTATAAAGCCTCTTGATGAGAAGACTATAAGGAGAGTTTGCAAGGGGAGGAAAGTTATTGTCGTTGAGGATCATTACCCAGAAGGCGGTCTTGGAGAGGCCATTGCGTCTCTTGGAATTCCCATAATACATCTTGCTCCAAAAACTCTCCCGCGTTCAGGAAAGCCTGAAGAGCTTATGAGACTTCACAAGATTGATTCCAATGCAATTCTAAAGGCTGTAAAATGAAACTTCCAAAGTGGCTGGAGAGTGTTGAATGGTTTGTTGACAGGTCGGTTCCTTTTCTGTTGGTGATATTGACTTTTCTCATCATATTCGGGTTTACCGAGTATGCCGACAAGTATCACGATCAAATAATAATCCTCGACAACATAATAATTGCTTTTTTTGTTGTTGATTTGCTTTTCAAGTATAATCATTCAAAGAGCCTTGTCCGTTTTTTCAAGGTTTATTGGATTGATATAATAGCTGTCTTCCCTTTTTATTTGATTTTCAGGCTGTATTTTGTTGTCAAGGAGGCTGCATTTGCAACAGAGCAGGCTCAAAAAGTGTTGCACGAGGCCGCTCTTGTGCGTGAGACTCGTCTTATCAAGGAGAGCAGGCTTGTTGCAGAGCTATCAAAAGAGGGCAAGCTTGCTCGTGCATTCTTGAGGGGGCTTCGTCTCTTGCGTATGCGTTGGTATGTTTTGCACGGCCACTTGCAGGCATTATCAGCGCAATATAGGAAAGCGCACAGGGCTCATTAGAATTGATTATCCTTTCCAAATGATCTTTCCTGATTTTGTTATTTTTGTTATTCTGTTAAATGGCACGAACCGCTCTCTGCCGTTTTCTTTGAATATTATCATCTCGCCTTCTATCGATACTATCTTTGGTATTTGAAGCGGTAACTCTTTTCCTTTTATTTTGTCAAAGTACTTTATAGAGAATTTACCGCCTCTCTCTTCGCTTCCGATTATTGTGTTCAAAAGTTTTGCAAGACGCACTGTTCTTCCTGACAGAGGGTCGAATTCTCTGTATATGTATCCTGTAAGGGTCAATATCAAAAGACCTACAAAGAGTGTGAAGTAGACGTTTTCAAGGAGCGGGAGCTCGTAGGATACTTCCCATATCCCTCTCCAGAGCAGTATGAGGCCTGTAGCGTAGAGAAGGGATGCGAGAAAATGCTTGTCTTCTTCTCTTAGCGTGTAAAATTTCAATCTATCACCTTCAATTTATCATCAAGTTCTTTTTTGGCATAGTTTAGTTTTCTTTTGCTGTGCGCGTATATTGTTATTATCATATCGCCTTTTTTTACTTTGCTCTTTGGTCTTGCGTGAAGGTAAACGCCTGCTCCTTTGTCAAGCGGGGCTCCTGCAAGCCTTGCAATTTTGGATATTGTTTTGTTTTCAAGACCTGTTATTCTGCCGCTCTTCTCGGCCTTTGCAGTGTATTGTGCAGGACCTGGCTTTAACTCTTCAGGATTGGGAAGTTTTCCTCCCTGCGCTTCCACTATTCTCATCATAGCGCCAAGGGCCGCCCCTGTTTTTAGTATTCTCTGAGCCATTTTCTTTCCTTGTCTTGCTCTGGCTTTTCCCGAAAACTCAAGAAGAATGGCTGACAATTCTATGCTCTTTTTTACAAGATCTTTTGGCGCTCTTTCAGAATTGTGAAGAGCCCATAGAACATCGCGCGCTTCAAGAATCGGACCTATTCCTTTTCCTACAGGCTCGCTTCCTTTTGTTATTACCGTTTTGACTTTTATGTTCAAGGCTTTTCCTATTCGAGAAAAATGCCTGCTGAGGTGAAGAGCTTTTTTTCTGTTGTTAACTTTTGCTTCCTTTCCAACTGGAATTTCAATGAGTAGGTGCGTTGCTCCAACGCTTGCTTTTTTTGCCATTATGCTTGCAATCATCTGGGCTTCAGGATCTATCGATAGCGGGTATTCAACGTTTATTATTTTGTCATCTGCAGGAGCAAGGTTAACAGAGCCACCCCACACTATGAATCCTCCAACTTTTTTCACGGCTCGCTTCAGCTCTGGAATGCTCAGGCTCACAGAGCAGAAAACTTCCATGGTATCGGCCGTTCCTGCAGGAGAAGTTATCGCTCTGCTGCTCGTCTTTGGCACAGTGCATCCTGCTGCTACAAGGATTGGAACTATGAGCATTGTTGTCCTATTGCCTGGAACTCCTCCTATTGAATGCAGGTCAAGTATTGATTTATGGTCGAATTTTAATCTGATCCCTGTATCTGCAATTGCTTTAGTCAATGCCACTATTTCTTCGTTGTTCATCCCTCTCGTATAGCTTGTAACCACAAAGGCAGTAAGCTCTATGTCTGACAGCTTGTTTTGGACTATATCTTCAACTATTACTCTGAGCTTTTTTGAAGATATCCTCCGGCCGTCCATTTTTTCTCGTATGTATGCCACGCTCTCTGGTTTGGGCACGTGTTCTATTGATACCAAATCCCCTTCTTTAACGTCCAATGCTTTCAGTGTTTCTTCAAAAAGTCCTATGTTGCCTTGGGGTACTGCTCTTTCGCTCTCTGCAATATCAAGTGTTGCTATAGTGCTTTTTCCTTTGTGTTTTATTTTTAGCCTGTCAAGGTGGTGCAGGTCCAGAAAGTGCGCATCATCCTCGTTCAATATCGCAACTTGGATTCCGCCTGTTGCGATATCCATATCTTTTACTTTGAGTCTCATCTCTTTTTTATGTGGTTTTCTCGGCCGAGAATGCAGGCTTTGCTCTCTTTGAGGTGGGGCTGGCTTTCTCGCTCGTATATCTCAAACATTTTTTGCAGGCCGGTTAGAACAAACGGGCCTACTATTAGTCCTATAAGCCCGAATGTTGCAAGCCCTCCTAAAACTCCCAGAAGGACTAATAAAGGGTGGACCTTTGCCCTTCCTGCTATTATCAGTGGCTTTAGTATGTTATCCACGGTTGATATCACGAAAAGCCCGTATAGGAATAGCCCAAACCCTCTCCATATAAGACCGATCTCTCCTTGTACATAACCTGAAAGCGTCAAGAATAGGCTCATTGGAACCCATACTATTGCTGTCCCAACAAAGGGAACAAGCGCGAAAAGGGTTGTCGCAATTCCCCACCACAAGAATCCTTTTATTCCAAAGATCCAGAAACCGAAAGCTCCAAGGGTGCCCTGAACAAGCGCAACTATGAAGCTTCCATAAATCAGTGCATAGGTGACATCCCCAAATTGTTTTATCACTTGTTCTTGATGGTGTACTCTCAATGGTATGATTCGCGCAATTCTTGAAACTCCTTTTTTCCCTTCAGTCAGAGTATAATATGTTGTAAATAGGGTTACAAAAAGGGCCAATATTATTTGAGGAAGAGATATTATTATGTCGCTGACTTTCTGAGTTATCGATCCTATAAAATCATTTAGAAGAGATATCAGGTATGCTCTGTTGCGCTCATCT
>RFLK01000016.1 GCA_003694525.1 Candidatus Woesearchaeota archaeon | reverse complement strand
TTGTTTTAATGCAGAAAGTGCCTTTTTAAATTTGGTGTGAGTCTGTTAAAGTTTTGTTTTTACTCCCTCTGCAGTCTTTTGAAGCTCATTTAAAGACAATATTTATAAGCAGATTGTTTTGGTTTTAGGTTATGGATGGAAAAGTTGCAATTATAACGGGTGGAAGTGAAGGAATAGGCTATGAGGCTGCAAGGCTTCTTGCGAAAAAAGGCGCAAGCGTTGTTCTTGTTGCAAGAAATGTTGAGAAGCTGAAAAGAGCCGTTGAAGGGCTTGGAAGCGGGGATCATTCTTACATTTCAGCAGATCTTAGCGATGTTGCTCAAGCTACAAGAATAATCGACGAGACCGTTGGTCGATATTCTCGTGTTGATTACCTTGTCAATAGCGCAGGGATGTTTCTTGAAAAGCCTACAGAAGATATGTCTGTCTCAGAGCTTGACAGGGTTTTGAGGTTGAATTTTAACGCGACAGCAGCCTGTTCTCTTGAAGCTGTAAAAAAGATGATAAAACAGGGAAGCGGCGCGATTGTCAATTTGAGCTCTCTTGCAGCTTTCAGGGATTACCCTGATGAGCTTGCGTATCGCGCCTCAAAGCAGGCTGTAAACAGTTTCACTCAATTGCTGGGTGATGAGATGGCCTCAAAAGGAGTTCAAGTGTACGCTGTAGCCCCTGGCTCTGTCGACACTCCTTTGTTGAGAAAGGCTCTTGAGCCTAAAAGGGCAGAGCTTGAGGCCTTTTTCAAGGAAAAAGGAAGCCCTATGACTTTGGATGAGTATTTTGAGAGGATTTTATCTCCAAAGGATGTTGCGTTGAAGATTGTCGATATAATTGAGAACCCTCAAGCGTACAGCGAGAGGGTTGTTCAGATGAAAAGTTACGAGTTCTGATTTTTTATTCCCTGCAGGTTCAAGGTTATGTTTAAATAGAACAGGCATTCTTTTCAGTTGATGGCTAAACTGTATGATCTTGCAATTATAGGAGGGGGTTCTGGAGGACTCTCTACAGCAGTTGGCGCTGCAAAACTTGGTGCAAAAGTTGCTCTTATTGAGAAGAACAAGTTAGGGGGCGAGTGTCTCTGGACGGGTTGCGTTCCAAGCAAGGCGCTGATAAAAGTGGCAGAGGTTGCAAGAACAGTTGCAACTCACAGAGAGTACGGTTTGAAAGCATCAAAGGTGGAGGTTGATTTTCCAAAAGTTCTCGGCTATGTTCAGAAGGTTATAAAGAAGATAGAGCCCAACGACAGCCCTGAGAGGATGCGCAGTCTTGGAATAGACGTTTTCTTTGGAGCGGGCTCTTTCAAGGACAGGAATTCTTTTGTTGTCGGCTCAAAAACGGTTAGAGCAAAGCGTTTTGTGATATCTACAGGATCAAGCCCTTACAAGTTTCCCTTGCAGGGCCTTGAGGAAGCAGGCTATCTTACAAATGAGACTGTTTTCACAAACAAGGTTTTTCCAAAAACTTTTCTCATAATTGGCGGAGGGCCCATAGGCTCCGAGATGGCGCAGGCTTTCTCGCGCTTAGGGTCGAAGGTTTTCATATTCGTGCGAGGGGATCACATCTTGTCCAAGGAGGATCCTGAAGCTGCAGAAGTTGTTGAGAGCGCATTTGAGAGGGAAGGAATAACGATAGTTAGGAATGCAGAGCTTGTGAGAGTTGAGAGAAAGGGAAAAAAGAAGATCATACACTACAAGGTCAAAGGAAAGAGCTTATCGCAGTCAGGCGATGAGATACTTCTCGCAATAGGAAGGTCTCCTAACACGCAAGGGCTCAATCTTGACGGGATAGGGGTAAAGTATGACAAGCGAAGGATTCACGTTGACTCTCGTCTGAGAACAAGTGTCAAGAACATCTATGCGATAGGTGATGTTAAAGGAGGTCTTATGTTTACACACACCGCGTCATACGAGGCGGGAGTTGTGATAATGAATGCGTTGTTTCATTTTCCTGCAAAGGCGGATTATCGCGTTGTCCCGTGGACTACTTTCACAGATCCTGAGCTTGCGCGCGTTGGAATCACCAGCTCGCAGGCTCGCGAGAGGGGCATAAAGCACGTCGTCTCGCGTTTTGATCTCGCGCACAACGATCGCGCGCAGACAGAGAACGAGCCGGAAGGGTTCATAAAGGCTGTAACAGACAAGAAGGGAAGAATTCTTGGAGTGACCATTGTTGGAAAGAGCGCAGGGGAGCTTATTGCAGAATACGCTCTTGCGATGAAGAATGGATTGAAGTTGCAGGATATCTATAAGACTATACACACGTATCCGACTTTAGCGCTTGCAAACCAGCAGCTTGTTGGCAAGTTTTTGGAGAAAAAGCTGACGCCCTTTGCAAAAAGACTTTTGAAGTTCATCTTCAGGTTTGGCTGATTTAATTATGTTATTTTTTTGAGTAAATGTTTTAAACATTGTTTGCTTTTCCCATTTAATGCCTAAAAAAGAGGAGATTGATATTGAGCGGTTTAGAGTCACTATTTTCGGCTCTGCAAGGATTAAAAGAAATGATCCAACATACAAGCTTGTTGAGCGTCTTGCGTATGAGATAGCAAAAGAAGGGCTTGATATGGTAACAGGGGGAGGCCCGGGTCTTATGGAGGCTGCAAGCAAGGGCCACGAGAAAGGACTTTTAGGGCGCAAAGTTCAGACGATAGGTCTTGGGATAAAGCTTCCAAAAGAGCAGTCTTTCAACAAGCACTTGGATATTAAAAAGGAATTTGAGACTTTCTCTGAGAGGCTTGACACTTTTATGGAGTTGTCAGATGTTGTTGTAGTGGCGCCAGGTGGCATAGGGACCTTGCTTGAGCTTTTCTACACTTGGCAGCTCGTCCAGGTAAAGCACATGTGCGACACCCCAATAATCTTGCTTGGAAAGCATTGGGATGGTTTGATAGAATGGATAAGGTCAAAGTTGTTGAGGAAAAAGCTCATAAGTGCAGAGGATTTCAATTTCATATTCCGGGCAAGAAGTTGCAGTGAGGCGATAGCCCTTATTCAGAAATTCCACGAGGACTGGCACGCAGGAGCTCACGTTTGCAGAAATTTCTTGAAGTATAAGAGAAAGCATCCTAAAAAGCGCAGATCTCCTCTTCACTGATCTGAGGATAACACGAGCGTGTCTGGATGGTACGCGTACCAGGCAAACCAGTACATTCTGATTGCAGGAATTGCATCATTGCCAACTCGGGCTTTTATTGTTCCGAGTTCTTTGTCTCTTGATATTTCTATAGTTTCATTGCCAAGTTTTACTTTTGTGGATTCGTTTCCAAATTTGGAATCTATAACTGCAAGATTCTTATAATTTCTGCTTATTCCGTAAACTATTTCCTTGGTGTGAAAACTATTGTTTTTTGCTGCGACAGGAAACCACAGTCTCAAAAGCTGATCATAGCCAGGGTATGGTTGTTTGTCGTAATTTCTAGCATAGCCCGTATCTCTTGATAGGACTTTAGTTTCAGGGTGCTTTCTTCTCCAAGCTTCCCATTTTGTAACCTGTATTGGGAATTGTTTTAAGGAGCGTCCTTTTAGAAGGCCGTCAACTGCAATTCCAAGTATTTGCGGGATTGTGCTTTGAGTTTTTCTATCGTATAATACTAGGTTGCTGTTGTATAGCTTTCCTGAGACTCCAAGATGAACTCCTGCATAACCTATTGCGCTCTCGGTCAATGGGCAGTAAGTTATGCTTAGTTTTTCTCCTCCGATTTTTTCATTGACTACCTCATGCCAATACATTATGCTTTCAGGATATGCGAATGTCTCTCCACTCCGCTCAACTCCTAGAACTATGCTATCTGGGCGCACAATTCCCTGAGCTTCCGCTTGCATTGCTGAGATGTATTTGGGCTCATCTATCGAAGGGATGCCATCTTTTTCAACTCCGCCAGAGACGTAATTTTCTTTTATTGCGTCCAGAAAAGAATCTCCAACCGCATCTGAAGGTATTCTTGATGTTCGTGGTTTGATGGAAAATATAAAGATAAAAATTAGGGTTAGTGAAACTAAGATTGGCAGGAGAGTCTTTCTTTTCATAAATTTCTTATTCTGATTTTTAGTTAATAATTTAATCTTGAATTGCAGGCATATTGATTGTGGATAAGAACAATACCACTTAAACAAAATATTTAAAAATTAAACTTTTATTCAGGAGTCTATGAGAAAGAAATATACTGTTATTGCGCCTGTTGGTGATAATCTTCAGGCTTTGTTTGTTGGTATAAGAGATTTTGCTACAAAGAAGGTCATATTGCTAACTCCTGCAAATCTTAAAAGAGATGCTGAGCGCGCTGCAAAACAGCTTGAACAGTTTGAAATTCCAGTGAACATTGTGGATATAACTGGCAATGTGTGGGAGGAGATGTTCGGCAAGATAGCTCAGATACGCAAGGCAAACCCTTCTGATGATCTTTTGGTGAATGCCGCAACAGGAGATCGCACAACAACTTGCGCGGCTACTTGCGCTGCTTTTGTGAATGGCATTAAAGCGATGTCTGTTGAGAGAGGAGAGTCCATGCTCCTGCCCATATTGAAGTTCTCATATTACAAAATATTGTCTGATAAGAAGATGAAGATTATTCTTGCTCTTGAAAAGGACAAGACTTGCTGCGATAGCCTCGAGTCTCTTGCAAAGAAGACGGGAATGAGCCTTCCTCTTATAAGCTATCACGTAAACGGCAATCTCAAGAGCGAGGGCTTGATAGAGCTTGGCCTTGTTGAGACATCCGAGAACAGCGGACGCATTGCTATAAGGCTGACAATGCTCGGCCATCTGCTCGCAAAAGGCTATGTTAGCGCATAATTATTGCAACAACTGCTAATGCGAGCAGGACTATTGCAAAGGCCAATACTACAAGCCACGTTTGGCTGCTTTTCTTTTGCGCTTTAGGAAGAGGTATCCTTGCAGGCTTAAGCGCGCTTGATCTCTTAGCTTTGGCCTTTGGGCGCTTTGCAGCACGTGCCGGGCGCTTTTTGGCTTTTTTTGCAGCCCTGCCTTTTGTGGCTTTCTTTGTCTTCTTTGCAATCCTTTTTGATTTTTTGGCTTTTTTCTTTGCCATGGCTTTATTGGAGGTAGAAGGGCTTATAGTTATGACGTCTGTATTGTACGGTTAGAATGTTCATTCTCTTATTAGGATGGCTCTTGCAGGGGCAGCATCTCCTGCTTTTATTTTTAAGGGGAGGCAGAAAAGTTTGTACTTGCCTGGCTTTGCGCCTCTCAATCGCAATCCTTCTATTATGGGGATTCCTGACTTTAGAAGCGTTTTGTGAGTAGGGTGTCCTTTTTGGGATCTTTCTATTCCAAGGTAGTCTATGCCTACCGATTTTACTTTTTTCTTTGAGAGGTAATTTGCGGCATCCTCTCCCAAGTATGTGAATTCTGGCTTGAATTTTGCAGTTTCAGAGGACTGTGAGTTAGGTGTTTTGAATAGTACTATGTCCCCTTTTTTTATGTCTAATCTTTCCACTTGACTTTTGTCTATTTTCCCCTCTGTTTTTATCTCAAATACTTTGCACGGGCCGCACAGCTTTTCAAGGGAGATCTGGTCTATTGTCTTTCCTCTGAGCATATGAGCCGGCGCATCGACGTGGGTTCCGCAATGGCTGTCCAGCCTTACTCGGTGTTCGACGGCGCCCCTCTCAAGGCTTCTTGTCTGTTTTATGCCTGGTTTTTTTGACTGTTTGTTCTTGTAGGTCGTCATCTTTGTGCTTATTGTCCAGCTTATGTCTATGAGTTTCATTTTTTCTTTTTTATCGCGTGCCCTCCGAACTGTTCTCGCATAACTGCCTGCGCTCTTGCAGAGTAGCTGTTCTTTTGTTGCGATCTCCAGCGTCCGAACAATGCTGCTGAGAGAACGTATGAAGGCACATTGCACCTCATCGCTTCCTGGACGGTCCATCTGCCCTCTCCGCTCTCTGCAATGTAGGGCTTTATGTCTTTTAGTTGAGGATGAGCATTAAGGCCGTCTCGCATCATTCTGAGGAGAAAGCTCTCTATTATGCTCCCGTGATTCCATATATCGCACAATGCCTTGATGTTAGTGTCCTTGTATTTCCCGCTTGCGATTATCTCAAGGCCTTCTGCAATTGCTGCCATCATCCCGTATTCAATTCCGTTATGGATCATTTTGACGTAGTGTCCTGCGCCTCGCTCTCCAACTCGTCCGTGCCCTCCTTTTTTTGCAAGGGCTTTGAATATTGGCTGAAGCTTTTTGCACGCGCCAGCATTCCCTCCGTACATCAGGCAGTATCCTTCAAGCGCGCCCACAAGCCCGCCTGAGACTCCGCAGTCGATGTAATGCACTCCTCTTTTTTCAAGCAAGTCTCCTCTTCTCAAGGTTTCTTTGTAGTTTGAATTGCCCCCGTCTATTATGATATCTCCCGTTTGCAAGTGGTCTGAGAGTTGGGAGAGCACCTGATCTACTGCCTTGTGAGGTACCATTATCCAGATTATTCTTGGCTTTGGCAGTGAGCTCACAAGCTCTTCTATCGAGTAAGCCCCTATTGCTCCTTGTTTTCGAGCGAGTTTTCTTGTGGGCTCATCCGATCTGTTGTACCCTGTAACTTTGTGTTTTGCTTTGAGAAGCCTCTCAGCCATATGGTATCCCATTCGTCCAAGTCCTATGATTCCAATGTGCATTTTTTTAACACCTCTTTTTCTAATCTATCCATTCTCTTCCGTCTTTTCTTATGAGCTCGTCAGCGCATTTAGGCCCCATGCTTGAGCTTGAGTACTTTTCTGGTTTTTTCCTGCTTTTTTTCCAGGCTTTTGTTATCTGGTCTATGAACTGCCAGGCATGTTCAACTTCATCCCATCGAGTGAAAAGGGTGGGATCGCCTGCCAGCGCGTCTGATATGAGGTGGTCGTAGGCAAGGGGGCTTGTCGCTCCGAACTTGCAGGAGTGGCAGAATTCCAGAAGCTCTGGCTTGAGTCCGAGTGTGTGGCCGGGAGTTTTTATGTTGAATTGTATTGATATTCCCTCGTTGGGTTGTATGTCTATTGTTATTCTGTTTTTGCCAAGAGTTTCTCCGAGCCTGCAGAACAGAACGCAGGGAAGGTCTTTGAATACGAGGTGGACTCTAACGCAGTCTTTTTTCAGCTTTTTTCCCGTGCGTATGTAGAATGGAACGCCTCCCCATCTCAAGTTGTGAACGTGCGTTTTAAGCGCAACATACGTTTCAGTCTCAGAGTTTTTTGCAATTCCCCTCTCTTTATGGTATCCTGTGTATTGTCCTCTTACAACATTGCTTTTGACTTCCTTTTCAGCGTACTTGTCAAGCGCTCTTAAGACTTTGACTTTTTCATCTCGCACATCTTCTGCGTTAAGAGTTGTTGGGGGTTCAAGAGCTACAAGGCAAAGCACTTGAAGAAGATGATTTTGCACAACATCTTTTAGCGCGCCTGCTTTGTCGTAATAGCCTGCTCGCTCTCCAATCCCTCCGGACTCTGCCATTGTTATTTGAACGTGGTCTATGTGAAGGTTGCTCCACACTCTTTCAAATAATGTGTTTGAGAATCTTAGGACCATTATGTCCTGTATCAGTTCTTTTCCAAGATAGTGGTCGATTCTGTATATTTGCTCTTCTTTGAAGTATTTCAGGAGTTGCTTGTTGAGTTTTCTTGCGCTCTTCAGGTCCTCTCCGAATGGTTTTTCAAGAATTATTCTTCTAAAGCCCTTTGTTTGATTTGAGAGTCCTGCTTTGCCAATTCGAGAAGCGATCTCTCCAAAAAAACGGGGCGGAACTGAGAGGTAGAACAGCATGTTCTCGCAGTCAAGTTCTTTCAATTGTTCGTACAGTTTATCTTCAAGCAGGTTTGCAGGTATGTATGTTATTTTTTTCAGGAATTGCGCAACAGTCTTCTTGCCGGTTTTGATTCCTTTTTTTGCAATATTCCTGAATTGCGTGTTTGTGTATTTGCTCCTTGCAGTGCATATTATCTCCGTGTTTTCAAGCTCTCCGGAGTCAAATATGCGCTTAAGAGATGGCAACAATTTCTTTTGAGCAAGATCGCCTGTTGCTCCGAACAATACTATGGCTGTTTTCATTTTATGTGCCTCGCAGCTATTTTTGCTCCCAAAAGTCCAAGATTCTGGTTTTTAATTACGTGAACGGCTGTTTTTTTCACTATTGGGCTGAGCCGTCCTTTGTTTGAGAAGCCTTCAAGGAACTTGCTCTTGAATTTTGGGAATACTTTTGGCGCAAGCCCTCCTGAGAGGTATATCTTTTTTGTATTGAGAATTAATGCAGCATTTCCTGCTTGCGCTCCGAATGCCCTTGAGAAAATCTCGAGGGCTTTCTTGCTTTTTCTCTCTCCTCTGAGCGCTTTTTCTGTTATCTCTTCGGGTGTTTTTTTGGATTTTGAGATCCACTCGTATATGTTTGTTATTCCCGGCCCGGACACTACTCTCTCCCAGCTCACGTGCTTGTATTTTCTTGCCAGCCAGGAGTGGAGTTTTTTCTCGTCTTGAGTTTGTGCTGCAAAGTCGCAGTGGCCTCCTTCTGAGCTGATGACTATGGGTTTTTTTCCCTCCTCGACTATAAATCCGTGTCCGAGTCCTGTTCCCGCGCCTATTATTCCAACAGGCCCACTCTTTTCAGGATCGCCTCTGTTCAGTGTCAGGAGGTCTTTTTTGTCTAATGCGAGCGTTCCATAACAGTTTGCTTCAAAGTCATTTATCAGCAGAACTTTGCAGTTTAGTTTTTTGGAGAGTTTTTTCGAGTCTATCTTCCAGGGAAGGTTTGTTGTTTTGCACACTCCCTTTTCTACCGGGCAGGGGATTCCAAAGCAGGCGTTTTTGAACTTTTTTTGGTGCGTTTCAGTGAATTTTGCGACTGCGCTCTCAAGAGACTTGTAGTTTTTGCTCGAGTAGGTTTCTTTTGCGAGGATTTTCAGTTTGTTGTTGATTATTGCAAGTCGAATGTTTGTTCCGCCTATGTCTCCTGCAAGCGTGTTCATCTTTTTTTCTTCTGGTATGCTTTCCAATCGTCCAGGAATTTTTCAAGGCCTTTGTCTGTTAGAGGGTGGTTGAACATTTTTTCAAATATCTTGTAGGGCATTGTGCAAACATCTGCGCCAATTAGTGCTGATTTCAGGACGTGATCGGGCGATCTGATGCTTGCAACAAGAAGTTTTGTTTTGTAGTTGTAATTGTCGTATATTGCGCGTATCTCTTCTACAAGTTCAAGCCCTCTGCTTCCTACATCGTCCAGCCTTCCGACGAAGGGGCTTATGTATGTCGCGCCTGCCTTTGCTGCAAGCAGGGCCTGGTTTGCGCTAAAGCATAAAGTCACGTTTGTTCTTATTTTTCTTTTTGATAGGTGTGCAACTGCTTTTATTCCTTCAGGTATCAATGGTATCTTTATGACTACATTTTTGTGAAGTTTTGACAGCTTGCTCGCCTCTTTCAGCATTCCTTTTGCGTCTGTGCTGATAACTTCCGCGTTCACTATTGCGCGCGGGTTGTGTTTTGTTACTATTCTTGCGATTTTTTTGATGAGAGCCTCAAAACTGATTCCTTCTTTTGCTACGAGAGTTGGGTTTGTTGTAACTCCGTCAAGTATTCCAATTTCTGCAGCTTTTTGAATCTCCTCAATATTTCCAGTATCCAGGAAGATTTCCATTTATGTCACCTCTTTGCTGAGAAGTAAATTTTAAACCTTTTAAATTCTTGGTTGAATACGCAAAATCGTTGCAGGCTTAAAATCTTATAAAT
>RFLK01000015.1 GCA_003694525.1 Candidatus Woesearchaeota archaeon | reverse complement strand
TCTTTTGGGTTGTATCTGAACGATGCGAGGTAAACTTTATTGTCTCTCTCGATTTGTGTCTCCCAGTTCGGCCCTGATCTTGTGAATGTGAAATAGTTGTATTCTACAACATCTCCTCTCTCCTCTGGGGTTTCTTTAAGTCCGAAGAGTATGAATGCGAAAAGCGCGATGAAAACTAGCGCTGTTATTGTTATGAAGGTTTTTGTTTGCTTGTTCATGGTATTATTTTTAGCAGGTGATATGTTATTCGCTCAACGCTTTGCGCCAAGTCGTAATCGTCCTGCGATTCTATTATTATGCAGTTGTTTTCCTTTCGTATCGCGCTGGTGTTTGATTCTCTGAGCTCTATTACCGGCCTGTTTGGTGTTCCATCAGTGCATCTTGCCTCTGGAAGTTTTGTTCCTGTGCTGTTTGTAAGGGCTCTTGTTATTATTTTGTTGCTTGCTTGCGTCTCTATGTAGTATTGGGCTTCTGCAAGGGCGCTTGTCATTGTGCTGTTCGGGTTGTATGTTACTGTAAACCCTGGCGCTTGGAGTGTTTGTCTCACTCCTTCGTCAAGCGTTATAGATTCAAGGTCTTTTGGGAAGAATAGGAACTGTCTCTTCTCTCCGTCTATCTTTGCTTCCCAGAATCCTTGTTTTGGGTAGAAAGTGTAGCCGTTGTATTTTGCCTTTGCGCTCTGGCTCGTCCCGACAAAGCTTGCGGCAAATCCTATTACGCTTGCAACCATTAGGAACGCGAAAAAACCTGCCACTATTCTCTTTTTTGTTTCCTCTCTCATTGGTCTTTTTCTCGCCTGCGCGTTTAAAAGATTTCTGTTGTCTTGCAGGACAATATTTAAATACCCTTGTTTCGGGTTTTGGAAAATGAAATGCGACATTTGCGGCAATGATCTTGCAGTCACCTTTTTGAAGAAGATTGTCGGAACCTATGTCAAGGATGATAAGGGCAAGTTGCACCCTATATGCCGTGCGTGTCAAAAGAATTTGCAGGAGAAGGATAAGATTCTCGCGCAATTGAAGTAACTGCCTCCGTAGCTCAGCGGCAGAGCATCTGCTTCGTAAGCAGAGGGTCGGGGGTTCAAATCCCTCCGGAGGCTTTTTAGAGGTTAAGCCTTCAGCCTATCCTCAGGCAAGGTATCCGAGTTTTTGCTTCCGTATTTAAATTAAAAACAGATCAACAATGAAAGGTCCGGAAATTTCCTCACCCAAACCAAGAACCCATTAATTTCAGCCATCAGAGCCCGATTTTGTATATTTTTTATTTATTTGCCTTAAATGTGTGTCATTAGTTTATTAAGCGGCTCTTCATTTTGTCATTCTAATGAAGCTTTCATCAATGGTTTATTGCGCTCTTATTTCTGGAGCTTCTCTTTTTTCGGGGTGTTCAAGCGCTCCTGCGTCTCCTAAAAATGATGGTCCTGCATATCGCGCTTATGATGCTCCCGAAGAGCCCGAATCCAAGAGTGAGGTTATTCCTGTCGCAAATGCTGACTTGTCAAAGAATTTTATTGAGCCGGCTCCGATAGAGGCGGTCAGCTCGCAAAACCCTTTGACTTCGTCAAGATCTGACCGGTTTTCATATCGCGTTGAATTTTCTTCTGCAGATGATGCTCTAAGGGCAAATAGTATTCCTTTGGATGAGCGGATTGATCTTTACTCTTATTTGCCTGTTCGTTTTTATGATAATAGTTTGAACCCTGATCTTGTGACGTTTCATTTTGAAGAGCCTTCAACAAATGATCTTTCTGACAAGGTTATTGTTCCTGGAATGAAGGTTTTCAATTACGAGAAGGTTGAGTTTCGTTCTGCAAAAATTGGGGCTCGCGAGTTGCGTGTTGCTCTGTATGTTGTAAGGGAGGCTGTTCGCAGGCTCGGAAAAGAGTACAGTTATGTGCGTCACGTGGACAATGCAATTCGCATTGTTGAGTTTATTGGGGATTATTTTCAGGGAATCTATAAGGGGATTGAGGAGATTTGGAAGATTGATTTGGATAATTTCGTTGAGGATATAACTGATCCTTTTGCTCATCTTCGCCACGCGATATATAGAACTCGTCCGCATTCAAAAAAGAGAGCTAAGGGGCCTGTCTTCAGAGGGTCTCTTGAGCCTACTTTAAACGGCCATCCTTTCGGCTCAAAGCCAGGGCAGGATTTCCTCTCTCTTCTTGAAGGTGATTTGAAAAGTGCGGATCTTGGCGCAAGTCTTGGATTCAGGGTTGATTTTTAGTTTTCTCGATTATTATTGTTGAGTCAAAAGGATCATAGCCTGAAATGTGCTGTGTGCTCCCTCTCATTTTGCACCATTTGATGACTTTTTCATCTTCGTGTATTTGCATTCTGTCTGTTAGTATGAATTTACCTGCTTCTTTTGTTTTCAGGTAGTTGAATGCTATTGCCTTGCGTGAGAGTTTAAGCATTTTGTTTAGTGTTTCAAACAATATTTTGTAGGGGTCATCGCTTACTTTGACGTTGAATATTCCGGATGCTATGCAAAAGTCGTATTTTTCGGTAAATTCGTATTTTAGAAAGTTGCCTGTTATTATTGTTGCCGTCGGGTGTTTTTCTTTTGCTGTTTTTGTAAATTCTTCAAGAAGGTCTATTCCTGTGTATTTCAAAGGGGTTTTATTTCTCGCCTGCAGGAAGTCTAACAGAGCAGCATGCCCGCAGCCGACATCGAGTATTGATGCCTTTTTGAATGGTTTTATCTTTTCAAGTTTGAGGAATTGTTCAAATCTTGATGTTTGATCTTCAAGCCCGCTCCATCCTGCTTGTTCTGCTTCAGTTTCTTCCGTTTGCGCCCAGTTATTGTATGCTTTTTTGATGCGCCACTCTTCTTGTAGTTTCATTGTGTTTTTGCAACTCTGCACGCATTTAAATTTGTGTCTTCGCTAGTTTTTATTGTTTCTTTTGTGTCATAATTGTTTTAATTAGTTTAAAAAGCATCTGTCTTATGAGCCTCTTCAACACTATAAGGTCGAGTTTGTGTTCTCTTGTTCTTGCTTGCGGGATTTCAGGTTATGCTCGCGCGCAGGAGAGTATGGTGAGTGTTTGGGGTGCCAGGGAGAGCGAAGCGTATGGTGGGGTTTCAGCAGAGTTTGATCTTAATGAGGATGTGTCTTTGAGCCTGGATGCTTTGGGTGTTTCCAGAAGGTACGCGCTTGGAGAGGCCAGGGCGTACGGTCTGGTTGCAGGAGGGGGTTCTTTGGGTGAGGATTATGGCGCTTTTGGAGGTCTTGATGAGAGTGTTTTGTTTGGCGATCGAGATCTTTCTCTTAATATAAGGGGTCGCCTGACCGGAGGGTATGGGAATGATCCTTTTGGTGATGAAGGTATGGTTTCTCTGGGAGCTGCTGCTCGCATTGAAATCTCATCAGAGTTTATAAGGGGTCTCAAGGCGTCTCTTGGTTGTTACGGGCAGGCGTTCTCGGCGGGAAATCCTTCTCTTCTTGAAGATTTGAATGGAGATGTGGATCTTGATCTTCTCTCTCGCGCTCTTGTTTTTTCTGAGGATCGGTTTGGCGCTTATGCCAGTCTTCGCTCGCGTTTTAATTTGGGCTCGTTTGATCTTATCTCAAGGGTTGAGCATTTATGGGAGGTTGTCAATTGGGATGCTTCTGTTTGGGCTAAAGAGCTTTTTGATGTTAGCATATCCGATGCTGATTGGCTCTCTCCTAGAAACATCACTCGTGCAGAGGCTCTTGTTTTGTACAAGTGCGGAGGTCTTAGATTGTACGCAGGGGGTTTTGGCCAGTATGTTAGCAAGAGTACTTCTTTTGAGTCTCCTCTTTTGAGGAATGGTTTTTCAACAGGGATTGTTGGCGGGGCGGATTATGCAGGGCTTGGTTTTAATGTCCAGGCGAGGTGGTATCCTGAATCGGAAGTTTATCGTTTTTTTGAAAGTCCTGATTTTAGTTTCCTTGCAAGTATCGGCTATAAGTTCAAGGATGATGGCATAAGCGCAAGGGCTCAAGGTGGCGTTGCAATTAATATGCAGCGCAATTCTGTAACTGGCTTGCTTGATGATGGTGTTGTTGTGTTTGCAGGAATTGATCTTGGGTTTGGAGGCTCGAAAAAGTTCCCTGATTTTTCTTATCGTAGCTCTATGTTCGATTATGTCAGGGCAGAGGTCACCAAGTCTCAGCCTTCGGTTTCTTCAAATCCCTCAGAGAGCGATCTTATTAGATTATTTTTAGGTTCTCAAAAATCTTCTGTTAATTTTGTCCCTGCTAATCTCTTATCTTTGGGGAATCAGGGCAATTTATCTGATTTGTTCAAGGGGGAGACTAACATTTTTGGTCTTCGTGATAAGTTGGAGAATGATCCTTTGATATCTGATTTGTACGATTCTGTTCTTGATAACATTAATGATGTGCTTTTAGGGTCGGGTCTTGAGCCCATAGAGCTTGATTACAGGGGCGGGCCTTCCCTTGCCTTGTACGGTTCAAAGTTATCTGTCAAGATTTTGCCTTCAAAGGGTTCCTCAAAAGATGTGCTTGATGGCATTGGCTTGAATTCTATCAATCTTTTCAGTGGCTCTTCTTTTGCGGTTGAGGGGGCTGAGCTGAGCTTTTCAAGCGATTGGGATCTTGCTCGTCTGATGCAAGGCTCTGGCAGGGCAGTTCTTGAATATAATAACAAAGTGTACGTTTTCAGGGCGCCTTGGGTTGAGGGTGTTATGAGGTACTTGGGCTATAGGAGCTTTTCTCGGGATCTTCACGAGCCTTTTCACTCTCTTTTGGATGATTAGCGCTCAAAGCAGACCTAAAGCTTAAAAAGTGGCATTTGTGATGCGAGTATTATGCCTCGTATAGCTATAATTCGCAAGGACAGGTGTAATCCTCAGGGTTGCGGGGGTTATTTGTGCGCTCGTGTCTGCCCGGTTAATATGGAGGGTAAGGATTGTATAGTTCCAGGCCCGCCTCCTGACAAGAAGCCTGTTATTGCTGAGAATTTGTGTACTGGGTGCGGAATATGCCCTAATCGTTGCCCTTTTGATGCCATTGACATAATTAATTTGCCAGAGAGGCTTGAAAATCCCATACACCGCTATGGACGGAATGGTTTTCACCTCTACAGTCTTCCAACGCCTGTGTTTGGCAAGGTTGTTGGCATTGTTGGTCGCAATGGCATTGGAAAATCTACTGCTATAAAGATTCTCTCTGGTATGTTAAAGCCTAATTTGGGCTCTGATGAGGATGCTTCTTGGGATGCTCTTGTTGAGTTTTTCAAGGGAAGGGAGGCTCAAAAGTACTTTGAGGCTTTGCGTGATGGCAAGGTTAAGGTTGCATACAAGCCTCAGCACGTTGAGCTCATACCTGAGACTATGAAGGGAAAAGTTGAGGATCTTCTTCGCAAGGTTGATGAGCGCAAAGCGTTTGATGATGTTGTTGATGTTCTTGATCTTCGCTCCGTTCTTGAAAGGGACATCTCGCAGGTTTCAGGAGGGGAGCTTCAGAGGATTGCTATTGCAGCAACTGTGTTGCGCAAGGCGAATTTGTACGTTTTTGACGAGCCTACCTCGTATCTTGACATAAAGCAGAGGATTAGGGTTTCTCGTTTCATCAAGTCGCTCGCGGACAAAGATACTGCCGTTCTCGTCGTTGAGCACGATCTTATAATTCTTGATTTCTTGACTGATTTGCTTCACATAATGTATGGAAAGCAGGGCGCTTATGGTGTTGTGTCTCTTCCAAAGGCCACAAGGACTGGTATGAACACTTATCTTGAGGGCTTTATTCGCGATGAAAATATGCGTTTTCGTGATCACTCAATACGCTTTTTGAGGCGGGTTGAGCGCAAGCAGAGGACAGCAGAGGATGTGACTTCGTGGTCTGATCTGAATGTTACTCTTGGCGATTTTCTTCTAAAGGCAGGGAGCGGTTCTGTAAAGAAAGGGCAGGTTGTTGGTGTTTTGGGTGAGAATGGTATTGGTAAGACTACTTTTGTCAAACTTCTCGCAGGGGTGATAAAGCCAGGCGAAGGGAGTGTTGAGAGGGAGGTTAAGGTCGCCTACAAGCCCCAGTACCTTGATGGAAAGAGCGATGAGCTGGTAATGAACGTTCTTGGTGATGCTGTGCGAGAGTATGATAATCTTCTCATAACTCCGCTTGATTTAAAGCCTCTTTTAACAAAGCATTTGAATACTCTCTCAGGCGGTGAACTTCAGCGTGTTGCAATTGCGCGCTGTCTTTCAGAGGATGCTCAGGTTTTCTTGCTTGATGAGCCTTCTGCTTATTTGGATATAGAGCAGCGTCTCGCTTTCAGCAGGCTTGTTCGTGATTTTGTCGATCAGAGGGAGGTTTCTGTTTTGATAGTGGATCATGATATGCTTTTCATTGATTATCTCTCTGATAAGATATTGGTGTTTGAAGGAAAGCCTGCAGTTGAGGGTGTTGTAACTGGGCCTTTTGAGCTCAAGGACGGTATGAACCGGTTTTTGAAAGAGGTTAACATTACTATGAGGCGGGATATTGAGAGCAACCGGCCTCGCATAAACAAGACTGGAAGCCAGCTTGACAGGGAGCAAAGGTCTAAGAACGAGTATTATGCGGGCTGATCTCAGGCTCTGCCTCTGCTCTCTCCTCTGATTATTCCTGCCGCGATTATGTGCGCTATTCTTAGCGGTTCTGGTATGTCTGCATATGTTGTTGTTATTTTGATTATTTCTTTTGCTCTCTCAAGGCTTGTTCCTGCTGTTTGCACCCATACTTTGCCTGCTCTTTGAGGCTCGGGCATTGTTTCTATCAGTTTTGCTTTCCGGTTCATTCCAAGCTCTTTCAATGTTTTGATTATTTTTTTGATATCTGGTTTTCTCCTTACAACGGCTATTACTGGAATTCCTGTTTTTTCGTGTAGTTTTTGTATGTTTACAACGTTAAATCCTCCTATGGTGATTCCATCAAGAAGTATTGCGCGCACTTGTTTTCTGAATTTTGATCTGTTTATCATTCTAGCTATTTTTGTTGTGGAGTCTGAGCCGTCAACTTGTGCTGTTGTGCTCAACAGCCCGTCCATCATCTTTCCGCCTCTGTATAGCGTGCCCACTATCAGTGTTTTTCCCTCTCTGAACTTGAAAAACGGACCGTCGTCTATTCCTATAACTCTTATCTCTTGTCTCATATTCAGAGCATGATGGTTTGATTGGTTATAACTGTTCTGTTCCTGTTTCAAGAATTTTGTGTGCAAGAAGTTATATTCCTATTTTTCTTGCAAAGGTTATGAATCCGGAGTGCCCTATTCCTGTGCTCTTGGGTCTGACTTTTCTGTTTTCTATTTCCCATAGTCTTTCTATTATTTCAACTGTCTTGCAGTGCATGAATGTGTTGCTTTTTTTTACTGCTTGGACAAAGTCCTGAACTTGAGGTATTGATGGGCTGTAGCTTGCTATGTATCCTCCAACTCTCAATGCTCTGTCCGCGCAGGGCAGGACTTTCCATGGTTCTGGAACATCAAGAGTTATAAGGTCTACATTGCGCTCTTCTATATCGTCATAAAGGCTTGCGTTTTTTATTTGAATGTTTTCAAGTCCCAGCATTCTTATGTTTTCCTTTGCTATTTTGATGTGGTCTTCTCTCACATCATAGCTTATTACTTTTTTGCACACTCTTGCAAGAGCTGCTGCAAGCGCGCCAGAGCCCACTCCTCCGTCCACAACTGTGCTCTCTTTTCCTATTCCGCTCTCTGCGATTATAAGTCCTATGTCTTTGAGGGGTATTGTTTGCGGGAGTTTTCTTATTCGTTTTGCAAGGTCTATATAGTCTGCGTCTATTATTCTGAACGGTTTTCCTGTGCTTGATTTGATTGTGCTTCCTGATGGCTTTTTGAGATCTTCTTTGGAGACTGTTCCGTACTGTGTTTCAACCGGCTTGTCCAGCTCTTTTACAAGGTATTGTTTTGCTTTTGCAACTATTCTCTCCTTTCCGTCTATCAATTTTCTTCTCTCTTGGTGTATTAGGAGTCTCATCTAATCTTTGCCCTTGAGCTGATTTAAAAATCTTTAGTGGCCAGCTCGCGCCCTGTGCTTTTGCAATGTGTTGTTAGCAATGTGTTGTTATCTTTTCTTCAGGTAGAAAGTTCCGGCTCCAACTCCTGCAGATATTAGCAGTTGGCATGCAAAACGGATTATTGAGAAGTTTTTGGCAGCTGTGCTTGCTTTGGATATCGTAGCCCCTGTAAGTATTGCGCCTCCGACAAGGGAAGGGTTTGTTATCGCATCGAACATTGCTCCCGCGGCAAAATATGCTGCTATTGCAAGCAGTGTTGCAGAAATTGCTGCTCTCATAAGTGTTGTTATCTGCTTTTCTTTTATAATTGTATAGTATGTTTTAGATTATCGTTCCCAGTAGCGCTCCTGCGATTATTAGTGCAAAGAATGTTCCTGCTGATTTTGGGTTTATTCCTCTATGGGTGAAGAACAGCGCTGACATTGTTATGTGGGATGCTTCGCACCAAATGCATAAGGATCCTATTTCAAGCATTGTTGCATTGAAGTAGCCTGCTGCAATAACTCCTGCAGGAATGGACCATCTCAACAGTTTGTCTTCTCTGTTTAGGAGAAGAACAAGTATTGTTGAGTAGGCTAAAAGCCCTATTAGTGCTACTGGAATTCCTCCTATTTTTGATTGTTCACTCAATAGCACTTGAGTGCAGGAGAGTGCTGCATCTGCAGGGCATATGACTGCGGATGGTTTGTAGTGTGAATGGGTCAAGTAGCCTGTTATCAGTATTCCTATTATTGCAAGCAGTATAAGCGTTTTGCGTTGCATAAAGCGGAGGGGGAGACTCGAACTCCCGAATGACAGGGTTGCAGCCTGTTGCCTTAGCCGCTTGGCTACCTCCGCACAGCTCATTTTTTCATTTGGTGCTTTTATAAGCCTTTTGGGCTTTCTTTAGCTCGTCGACTCTCTGTTTGTGGTAATCTTTTTATATCGTTTTCGGGTCGCAAGGCTCATGCCTGTTGATTTTAAGGAGATTTCAAAGCGTTGGCAAAAGAAATGGTCTGATAGCAAGGCTTTTGAGGCTGATGCTAGCGACCGCCCTAAGTTCTTCATAACAACTCCGTACCCTTATGTCAACGGTCTCTTGCATATGGGCCATACTTATACTTATGTTCGAGTTGACGCGCTTGCTCGCTTTAAGCGAATGTGCGGTTTTAATGTTCTCTTTCCTTTCGCTTTCCACGCGACCGGCTCTCCCATAGATACTGCTGCAAGAAAGGTTGCAGAAGGTGAGCCTGGTCAGATAAATGCTCTTAAGCTAATGGGTTTTAAAGACTCCGAGATAGAAAAGTTCAAGGATCCGCTTCACTGGGTTAAGACTTTTTCTCAGGAAGCTAAGAAGGATCTTTCAGCTTATGGTATGAGCATCGATTGGAGGCGAAGTTTTCTGACTACTGATCTTAACCCTTTTTATGATAAGTTCATACGCTGGCAGTTCAACACTTTGAGAGCGGAAGGTCGAATAGGTCAGGGAGAGCACCCTGTTGTCTGGTGTCCGAAAGAGGATGGGCCTGTTGGTGATCATGCTCGAAGCGAAGGGGAGGGGGAGGTTCCCGAAGAGTGGGTTATTGTAAAGTTCAAGGCAGGAGATCTCATATTGCCTTGTGCAACAAAACGTCCTGAGACCTTGTTTGGTGTTACCAATATTTGGATTAATCCAGACCTTGAATACGTGAGGGTTAGAGTTGATGGTGAGGTTTGGGTTCTTGCAAAGCAGGCAGTATCCAAGCTTGGCAATCAAAAGCACGCTGTTGATGTTTTAGGTAGCATAGGTCCGGATGAGCTTTTGTCTCTTGAGGCTGAAAATCCTTTAACTGGCAGCAAAGTTCCTGTTCTCTCTGCAGGCTTTGTTAATGCTGAGAAGGGAACCGGTGTTGTTATGAGTGTTCCTGCTCACGCGCCTTTTGATTTTGCGGCTCTTTTAAGGTCAAAGGCAGGCATAAGTCCGATTCAGGTAATAGATGTTCCTGGAAGGTCAAAGCCTCTCACTCTCGAGCTGGTAAAAGAGAGTTCAGGAGATGCTGATCTTGAAAAGCTTACAAGAAAGGTCTACCTTGAGGAGGAAAAGTCAGGTGTTATGTCCAAAATTGCAGGCAAGTACTCCGAACTTCCAGTCTCCAAGGCAAGGGATGAGATTGTGGCTGACTTGGATTGTGCAATTCCTTTCTATGAGCTGTCAGGTCCTGTTGTATGTCGTTGTTTGACTCCTTGCGTTGTAAGGGTTGTTGATGATCAGTGGTTCCTCAAGTATTCTGATTTTGAATGGAAGCAAGAGGCTGCAAAAGCGCTTGAGTCTTGCAAGCTTTACCCTGAAAAGTTGAGGGATCAGTTTTTGCACGTTATCGACTGGCTGAAAGATTGGGCGTGCACTCGCGAGTTTGGCTTGGGAACCGATCTTCCTTGGGATGAGAAATGGAAGATTGAAAGCTTGAGCGACAGCACTATCTATCCTGCATTTTATACTATTGCGCATTTGATAGAAGGCCTTCCTGAGGATAAGGTAACTGACAAGCTTTTTGATTTCATCTTCAAGGATGGCTCTTTGCCTGAAGGAGTCGATAGGTCAATTGCAGAAGATATGCGCACAGAGTTCTCTTACTGGTATCCTGTTGATGTGAGGAATAGCGGCAAGGATCTTGTTCAAAACCATTTGACTTTCTATCTTTTCAATCACACTGCAATTTTTGACGAGAAGTATTGGCCTCGGGGTATTTCTGTCAATGGTCACGTTTTGATTAACGGTGAGAAGATGAGCAAGAGCAAGGGGAACTTCAAGACCTTGCGTGATGTTGTGGGAGAGTTCAGCGCTGATGTTGTAAGGCTTTCTGTTTTATCTCTTGGAGAGGATGCTAACGATGTGGATTGGCACGATGAGGTTGCAAGTTCTATGCATTCTAAGCTTAACGCTTGGTATGATTTTGCAGTTGAAAATTATGCTTCAGAGCACATTCAAAGTGAGGCTTTGAGGGCTGTTGATCGCTGGATGGAGCACAAGCTTCACGAGTGCATTCGCGACTCTCGTACTGCCATGGATGAGATGCTGTTCAGAACAGCAATTCAGCGGGGCTTTTTTGATTTGCAAAGGCATCTTAAGTGGTATCTGAAAAGATCTTCTGGAAAGCCTTCAAGGAGTGTGCTCAACAAGGTGATTGAAGCTCAAACTTTGATTCTCGCTCCTTTTGCGCCTCATCTGTGCGAGGAGATATGGTTCAAGCTTGAACGTGAAGGGTTTATTTCAGCCGCTCTCTATCCGGTGCATGATGAAAGCAAGATAAATCCTGCTTTGGAGAGTTCAGAGCGTCTTATTAGCCAAGTGATAGATGATGTGCATCAGGTTATGCGTCTTGCAAAAGTTGAAAAGCCTAATAGGATTCAGCTTTTGGTAGCTCCTGATTGGAAGGGTGAGCTTTGCAGGCGCGCTGAAAAGCTTATAAGGCAGACGAGAAATGCTGGCGAGATTATAAAGGCGCTTATTCCTGATTTCAAGGAGCATTCAAAAGAGGTTTCAGCGCTCATCTCAAAGTGGGTTAAGGATCCTTCAAAGCTTCCCGAAAATGCAGCTCATGAAGAGGCTGAGCTGAAGGATCTCAACGATGCGCGAGAGTTCTTTAAGGGCGTATTCGGTTGCATTGTTGAAGTTATTCCTGCAAGGGAGTCCGAGCATCCAAAGGCAAGAAATGCTATGCCTTCAAAGCCTGCAATTGTTGTCGAGTGATTTTCTATTTTGTCCCAGTCACAACGAAAGCTTTTTAAATCGATTTTTTGGATAGTTATGTGGGCGGACTAGGCCGGGAGGCTAGCTCTCTCCTGTAACCGTAAATGAGCTTTATACGGGGTCGAAGTCTGCAAAGCAGCATACATCCTGCAGAGCAGTCCTGTTCGGGCTGTTGACGCTCTGTCCGGCAGGATTGTGGTTGCAGGAACCGCGTCAGGCCCGGGAGGGAGCAGCGCTCACTGTAATTCTCAATGCTTGTCGGGTAGCGGAGCCGAGGCCCGTTCAGGATCAACTGTCCTGTAGGGTGTGTGTTCATTTGCAGACGCGTCCGCCTGCTTTTTCAACATTTTTGACTTTTTCAGGTTTGGTTTTTCTTTATGTATATGCCGTGTTGTCATAAGTTTTTTATACTGAGCGTGTGATGTTTTCATTATGATGCCTGCTAATACTGTGGCTTTTGTCAAGTTTTATGTAGGCATTATTGCGTGAGCGGCGCTCTGCGTTGAAGTGCCGCTCACTGGTTTCTTCTTCGCAGAGTTATGATAAGAGAGGTGAATGATGAGAAAACTGTTGGTTGTTTTGAGGTCCCCGCTTGACCACGTTCTCATAGCAGGGACTATATCAAGACTGTCAGGTCGTGGCTGGATTGTTCACGAGGCTCTTTTGGGAGTTGATTCTCTTGATAGGAAGAGGGTGAGCGATCTTCTCGGGGTTGAAAGCTCTAAGAGCGTTTCAGATTTGTCCGAATTATCTTCTCTTGCAAATGAGTTGAAGGTGGATGTTGTGCTCGCCCCGGATGGTCTTTCATTTGATTGCAATGGAACTTTGTTGAGTTATTCTGATAAGGTTTCCATAAATGGTCATGCTTTTGTTGATATAAGCGATTATTGGAAGGTTAAGATTGCTGTTATGGATTGTTATGATGTTGATGAGGATTTGTATCGCAGGGTGAGGTGGGCTAATTCTTATTTTGGCTCAAAGCTCGGATCCGCCTACGCTGAAGCTTTTGATATGGTTAACATTTCCTGTTCTGAGGTTGTTTTGAAATCGCTAAATGATTTTATACGTTGAATTTCTTATGGGATCATATGCTCAACATTCATTTTTTAGGAGTTGAAGGAGACCCTGAGTTTTGCGGAACTCTAATTCAGGATAATAAGTTTTCTTTGGTTTTGGATCCTTGTCCTGGAGCTGCGGCTATTTTGAAGAGATTGGGAGTTGGCAGAATTGATGCCTGTATTATAACGGATGAGTCTTTTTCTTATTCTGCTTCTTTGATTTCGGATAATGTTGTTGGAGAATCTGCAAATCTTGATTATTGCAGGGTTGATCTCTCGCAAGGTTGTGTTAGAATAATTGTTCCTGATGCGAGAATTGTTTTTATTTCTGACAGCTCTTGCGCTTTGAGTGCAGGACATGTTGCTGATGTTATTGTATTGCCTGTTTCTGCTTTTGACTCTCTCAAGAGCTCTCGCCCTCGTCTCGCCATATTTCTGCCTTGCATTGACAGTCCAAATCCGCTGTACGTTGCAAGGGATGCCAGAAAAAAGTTTGGAGTTCAGGCGATTGCAGCGCGCCCCGGCTTGACTGTTGATCTTGGAGCGTACAGCGCGCTGTCCGAGCAAAAAGGCCTTGGTAAGTTTTCTTGATTTATCGATTTACGCAAGAATCATTCCCAGGAGAAATCCTGCTGTGCATCCTGCTGTTAAGAATGGCATTGCAGGATAGAATCTGTCTTTTCTTCCAAGGCTCAAGAGCAGTGCAAGAGCGATTGTGGCTCCAAGCGAAGTTAGTATTGCAACCGTTATTCCTGAGTGGACAAGGGCCGCTCCTGAGAATATTAGCGGGAATCCTATATCTCCTCCTCCAAGCACTGCTGTTCTTGCTGTTCCCTTTGAGGGTTTGCGTGTTTTGGTTTTTTTCTTGCGCTTTGTTTTGGCTGAAGTGTATGGTATTAGGAGTCCTGCGAATATGCTGCTTGCTGTTTGGAATTTTGCAAGGGTTATCATGTGTTTGCTGTGCCAGACTGCGTACATATCGTACAAGGATAAGAGTATAAGCAGGACGTATGCTGATTTTAGGGTTAATATTGGAACAAATATTGTGGCAAGCCCTCCGTATACGAAAAGCTCCGTGAAGTTGTGTATGTATATTCCTGGTTTGAATACTTTCGCAAGGCCAAGGACTATTGCTGCAATGAGTGCTGAAAGTGTTGGTATGAACGCATTGAATGCTATGTACATGCATAGTATGACTGCAAATGCAAACCACGCTTTCCACAATAGCATTGTTTTCAGTCGGGCTATTAGAAGTATTACTATGGTTCCTGCAATCACTGCTGCAATTATGTATGCAACGCTGTACTGTGGTGAGACGTCTGGTCTTTCAAGTTCTACTCCTGCAATTGAGGGCAGTGATTTCCACACCACCTCTCCGCTCTCTTTTGTTGCTTGAACATCGACATACGATGATATCACAAAGAGTCCTATTGCGTGTGAGCTTGCAAAAAGCGCCAGAAGGATTGCGGTTATGAGTGATGTGTGTTTCATCTTTTATTGATTGCTTCTTGCTTTTTTAAATTTTGGCTGTTTGAATTGGTGTTCAGCCTCTGAGAATTATTCAAAGGTTGGTTTTTTAAGTGATTGTGTTGTTTCTTCTGTTATGCGCGATGTTCATTCAGTAACGATAAGGGTCTTTGCAAAGCCTGAGGAGGACGCTTCTAAGATTCTTGAGGGGTTGAAGGCGCTCATTCCTTTTGATTTGGAGGAAGAGAAGGTTAAAATTGAAGTGGATCGCGCATTGGGTTTTAATGAGCGCGTAATTCAGGTTTTCACTGTTCGTTTGAAGAAGGCATCTCATACCAACGCTTTTTTGAAGTTTTTGAAGGAGAAGCTTGGAAGAAAGCAGTGCGAGCTTTTATACGCTCAAAAGGAGAGCCGTTTTGATGAGGATGAGTTCGCTTTTTTCATCAGGGCTCTCAAGCCCGCGTGGATTGAGAAAAGGAATTTGGTTTTGACAGACTCTGGCAACTGTTATCATATAAGGTTGCAGCTCGCAGCCTATCCTAGGAAAAAAGAAGTTGCAATGGAGAGAGTAAAAAAATTGTTTAAATTCGATAATTCACGTAGCTAAGATTCGGGAAGTATTTCATTCTGGTCGAATCCGGCTCTGGGGTTACAAATCTTTCAGGCAGATCCGGCTTATTGCAGACAATTCCTTGTTCTATTGAGTTCTTGTAGTCTTTCACTGCCTGCTCGTATGCGCGCATTCTCCCTGATATTCCTTTGCGTGCCACAAGGAAGAGGCTTCCTGGTTTTACAAAGAGTTCTTCGTCAATCTCAGTTGGGCAGGAGAGGCAGTGATCGTTCACGAAAAAGTAGGTTCTCCCATCCAGCTCATTCCTGTGTGCTGGAGCGTATATGTGTTTTCCTGTTGATAATAGTTCAAGTTCAAGGCCTCCCTCAACTGTTCCATAGCCTTCAGGCACGCGCTCTTCAAGCCCCAGAACTATTTGTTCTGGCAGCACTTTTGTCTCCACTGTTTTGTTCATATTTTGCCTCCTCTGTCGGGAGAGCGAGATAGTATCTTGCAGATAAGAACCGTTCTCGCTACATTTACGAGCCGGTTCTTACCAGCGGTAAAAAATGACCGACAGAATGCCGACTAGGTTAAATCGCTTGTGTGTTTGCGAGCAACCTAGCATACCACTCTATTTCACATAAGGAGTATATAAATTTTGTGGAAACTGTTTTTCTCGCTCAAAAGCGCACCTATTTGCTTTTTTCTGAGAAACTTATTTAAACACGGCTTGTCATTTATGCTGTATGAAAGTTGCTCCTCTAAAAGCAAGTTTTATGCTTGCAAGCATTGTCGGCTTTCTCGTAAGTGCTTTATACGTGTCAAGATTTTCTCGAACCTGGGCTTTCGCTTTTGGCCTTATTTTCACTCTTATGTTCGTCGCAAGTCTCATTTCAATGACTGAGGCGAATCCTGAGTGTTTATAGGAGGTTTTGAAATGAAAAAGATTGCAGTTCTATTGCTGGTTGCACTTTTGGTCGCTTGCACATCGCAAGCGCCTAAAGCTGCTGACAGCTCATCTGAGCTTACCGACAAGGCAGGTGAGATGGTTGAGACAAAGGATGTGGCGCAGGAGCAGGCGGACGGCATCGCTCAAAAAGAGCCCGAGTCTGCGGTTCAAAAAGAGGAGGATTCGTCTCTTGGAAGATCTCCTCCGCCTGCAAGGCCTCTTGGACAGTCAGAGCAGAAGGAGGTTTCTTCTTCAAAAGAGGATGTCGAGTCTTCTCCTCAAGAGACTTCAGTTCAGTCTTCTGAGTTGAGTCCTAAGATCCGTGATCTTGTCAAGAGGAAGGATGAGAAGCTCAAGAGTTTGCAGTATTTGTATGGGGGGACTGATACTGGAAACCTCTTCCTTGATACATATTTCATCAAGGGAGATAGGATGAAGATAAAGAAGTTCTCTGAGGATTATTATGTCCTTGAAGGGTACTATGACAACATCTACGTTCACAGCGCGATAGCTTGTTGCGAGGAGCTCTCTCGTTGCAAGAGCCACAATGTTGACAACACTGGAAAGCCTTTTGATGTGGATGTCTCCCAGCTTTCAATACCTAAAACGCCTCTTGAGTGGATGGATGAAATCCGCTCAAATGCGAAGGTTATAGGCCCTCAGACTGTTGACTCTCGCAGTGTTACATATATAGTGTACACTGATGATCAGGGCAGGGAGGTCCATATGTGGCTTGATGACACTTATGGTGTGCCTCACAAGGTGGAGATCAAGAAAGGTGAGGAGTTGTTATCCCGCCACAAGTTTAACGATATGAAGTTCAATACCTTGAAGGATTCTGACTTCATACCACCT
>RFLK01000096.1 GCA_003694525.1 Candidatus Woesearchaeota archaeon | reverse complement strand
TATGGCTCTTCCTTTTTGCTCTGTTTAAAATAATTGACACCATACTTTCCTTGAGAGCAGTTATAATAAAAAGACTAGTTCCAAATGCGCTATTGATAACAGACTGGGTAATGCTGACAGCTCTTGCAGCCCTCATATTCACCGCTTTTGCAAGCTATCCAAAACTAAACACGAAAGAAATATTCGAATTGAACCGCACCACTGCAATACTTTTTGCAATATTTAGCGCAAGCATATATCTTGCAACCCAATTCATAATAAACCAAGTGAGCAAAGCAAGCCTTGATGCTGGACTCTTGGCAGGAATCCTGCTATTATTCCCAGCAATAACGCTTATTAAAACATACACTGCACGGGTAGTATACAATGCTTAAACACACCATAAACCCTACATTATTGAACCTTGGCCCATTTGAGATACGCTATTACGGGATTATGTACGTTATAGGATTTCTATTCGTAATGTGGTATGGAAAGAGAGCAATAAGAGAGGGGAAGCTCAAACTGACAGAGAAAGAATACGACGATATACTCGGACTTTTAGTTCTCGCGCTAATTGCAGGCGCAAGACTGGGATATGCATTATTCTACAACCCAGCATACTTTATAGAGAACCCGCTGAAAATCTTTGCCGTCTGGGAAGGAGGATTATCCTTTCACGGAGGATTTGCGGGATTGCTGATTGCCGGCTGGTGGATAACAAAAAAGAAAGGATTGAAGGTACTGCAATTTGCCGACATACTAATAGTGCCTTTAGCGCTTGCAAACGCTCTTGGAAGAGTGGGCAATTTCATAAACGGAGAACTATACGGAACTGCAACAAACCTTCCTTGGGGAGTGATCTTTCCCGGCGTTAGCGAGCCAAGGCACCCAACACAATTATACGAGGCAGGATACAACCTAATAATATTTGCAATACTCTGGAAGCTAAAAGACAAGGAAGGGCATCAAGGAAAACTATTTGGGCTCTTCTGTATGCTGTACAGCGTATTCAGATTCCTTGTTGAGTTCATAAAAGACCTGCCAGTGTACGGCCCCCTTACAATGGGACAATGGCTGAACATCCCCCTATTCGCATTGGGAGTCTGGCTATATTCAAAGAATCGATAATACGTGCACAATTCTTAAATACTGATCGCAATTAGATTTTCTTATGAAAAAGATGGCATTAATAGCAGTTCTAATGCTCCTTGCAGCGTGCAATGGAGCGATCAGCCCTTCAGGGGAGAGAGGCAACATACCGCAAATAGACATAAGCCCGCCAAAACCGCTTCCAGAACCCCCTCGCTATGAGCCTCCTCCAACAGCTCCTGAAGAATACTATCAAGCAGAAGATATAGAAGTGAAAGCGTATGATAGCACAATTATTCCAAGCCAGATAAGAGTGGCAAAAGGCGATGTTGTGGAGTTGACAATCACAACTGTTGAAAGCAGAACAAGATTCACACTGGAAGATTATGGAATAGACGTTGAACTGATCCCTGGAAAAGCAGTTGAGATAACATTCACAGCAGATGCTCCCGGAAAATTCAATTATAAGACATCAACAGGAGCGAGAGGAGAGCTGATAGTAGAATGAAAATAAAAATCACGCTAACTCCAGTCATAATGGCGATTCTTCTAGTTCTCCTAGCCTGCGCGCAAAACAAACAAGCAACACAAAACAACGATAAAACTAAAACAGAAGGAGAACAACCTTTCATTGCATACAATGCATACTATGCAAAAGAAAGCGCTCCCGGAATAATACTATTGCACCAGCTTGGAGGGAAAAAAGAAGATTGGCACCAGTTTGCCTTGTTCCTACAGAAAAAAGGCTACAACGTTATAGCGCCGGATCTTCCAGGGCACGGAGAGAGTCAGGGGGACTGGAGAGAATTTAGCGAACAAGACTTTAGAAACATGACTTTTGCAGTAGAGTATGCAAAGGAAGAGCTCTTGAGGTTGGCCCCTAAAACAAAGGATATTGCAATAATAGGAGCGAGCGTTGGAGCAAACCTTGCGCTAACATACGCAGCCCAGGATCAGGACATAAAAACGGTAATAGCGTTGAGCCCGGGGCTTGACTTTAGAGGCATAAGGCCCTTAGAATATATGGATAAGATAAAACAGAAGGTGCTTCTGGTTGCGAGCGAAGACGATCCATACAGTCTTGAGTCTGCAAGAGAGCTTGCAAAAAAAGGGAAACTTGTAGAACTAGTCCGCTATGAGCGAGCAGGCCACGGAATTGAAATTCTATACAAGGACAAGAGATCCTCAATATTAATACAAGAATGGCTCATAAATGTACTCAAGTTAAAAAGGTAAAGCATAAAGATTAAATAACAAAAAAAGGAAATTTGTATAATGACAGAAAAAACAGAATCCAAAAAGCCAAAGGTTATAGTATACTCAACGCCGACCTGCCCATACTGCCATGCGGCAAAAGATTTCCTTAAAGAGAACAAAATTCCCTTCAAGGACATAGACGTCTCAAAAGACCAGAGCGCAGCTCAAGAAATGATAGAGAAAAGCGGACAGATGGGTGTTCCAGTACTTGATATAAACGGCGAGATAATCGTAGGCTTTGACAAAGCAGCAATAAAAAAAGCGCTAAAACTATAAGCCAATCCTTTAATTTATTCAATTTATTGATAAGTCTCAAACGCGCTATCAGATGGACCAGGCGGGATTTGAACCCGCAGCCTCTCCGCTGCCAGCGGAGCATTCTACCAGGTTGAACTACTGGCCCTTGATAGAGGACAACCCCAACCCTGTTTTTTAAAGATTTCTACACTTTCTCTACAACAAGCCCAACTCATCCAACAGGTGCCAGACAGCGTTGACCCCAAGAGAATAAGCCTTTTCAAAATGGAGAATTCTCAAAATGCTTGCAACAGGCAAAAAGGGCAATATGAGAAGAACAGCCATAATCCAATGAGAGCGCAGGTAAACGCTCTTTTTCCTTGATTTCAAAAGCCCCCTGAAGAAGAATACATAATACCCCATCAAAATTCCAAGATCAATAATCTTTACAGATGACACAATTCCAGAGTGAACCGGCACAATAAACTCCATAGCAAAAACTACAACGCTCACGACAAGCATGAATACAAACATGCAATCTAAAGGGTATTTTAACCAATCCATTGGTAAAATAACACATATGATCATTAAATCTACTTTGCACGTACAGTATGTGCTAACG
>RFLK01000095.1 GCA_003694525.1 Candidatus Woesearchaeota archaeon | reverse complement strand
AGAAAAAGTTCTATTGATTTTTAAAGCCTTTTTCTCGCAATTGCATTTTATGCTTTAAAATGATTTAACCGTTCAACGCAATCTGCTTTTATTATTATGTTGTATAGATATCTTTTTATGATTCAGCTTTTCCTCGTTTCTTGTTATGGGGAGTGGAAATCTTGAGCAGAGATTAATTCTATATAAGCCTGGAAGCGATGGCCATAATTTTGAGGTTGTTGGGGTAAGGGAGCCTCATCCGAATCTTGGAGTCTATGAATGTTTTGTTGTTGACAGGAAGAGGAAGCGTTCAAGGCATCTGAGAAAGGTAAAGAAGGTGCATCTTTTCGGTCCACTGAGCGATCCTTACATTGTTGAGTGCAAGAGTATTGACGATGCGGTAAAGGCTCAAGGAGCATTCAAGGATTTGCTGATAGCAAGGTCTTCAAAGTCATTGCCTTGTGAGATAAAGAGGGTTGCGATCCTTGTAGGAAGACCTGATAGGATCTCTGCTGCAACTGCGCAGGAAGGATTGCATATTGCAGGCTCGCGCCTTCTTGAAGAGTCTGGAGAGGATCTTGAGGCGTACACTCCCGATGCTACAAGAAGAGTCGGATTTCAGAAGCTTTTTGAGAATGAGGTTGAGGCGAACCAGCTTTTGCGCATGAACATAACTGGAGAGGATGCAGAGCTCTTGCCGCGCTTACTTGATCAAGGCTATGATCCTGTTCCGTATATGGTTCAGGTTTATGTCGGGGGGAATACTTTGACTGATGTTCTGATAAGGCGGAAGTTGAGCGCGGGCCAATGCAGGACTATAGGTGAGAGGCTTAGTCGCGCGCTTATGTTAATGCACGGGTTGGGGATTGTGCACCAGGATTGCAAGCCTACAAATATTCGTTTGAAGGAGCGCGAGTTTTCATCGCGAACAAGCCCTGACCGCTACAGTCCCATCCTGCTTGATTTGAGCAATACTCAAAAGGTCTCAAAAGGCAGGCGGGTCCCATCCTATAAGAGGGGTTCTTTTTGGGTGTGGGCTCCTGAACAGGTATCTCAAGAGCCTTTTACTTCTCACTCGACTGATATCTGGGCGTTTGGAATAACTATGTGTTTGGCGTATTCTCGCACGCATCCGGTATCCAAGTCTCCCATTCGTCTGATACGTTCAAGCGAGTTGAAGAGCAGGCAGAATGCAAGGTTGAAAAAGTCAACTCTAAAAGCCATAAAGGGTTGGAAGGGGAAAGTTTTGGATTATATTCCTGCAAAGGAGAGGGAGATGATTTCAGGATGTCTTCATCCTGATTGGAAAAAACGCCCTTCAGCGTATGAGATTAACTCGTTCTATCGGTCCATTCTGGGATGAATGTCCCATCAGAGTTTCATCTGGAAATAAGGTATTGTAAGCTCGTACGTTTTCGTGATTATGTTGCTTATGTGGTGTGCAGTGTTTGCATCTATGCCTTTTTTTTCTCCTATTAGTTTTCTTGCCTTGTCAAGAAGCTCTCTTCCATCAGAGAACATCTTCTGGGTCTTTTTGTTGTCGAATTTGTTGAACATCTGGCAGAACAGCTCGAGGTACTTGTGAGCCCCTTCAAAGAGTTCCAGAACATCTTTGTCAAGAGGTTTTTTGTGTTCTACAAGATCATCGCACACGTGCTTGTACTCGTCGACAAGTTTTTCTATGTCGTGCACGAGAGAGTACATTATTGTAGTCATCTTAGGGTCCGGATGCCCTATTTTGTTAAGTATTCTTCTGCAATAGTCTGTCAGCTTGTTGTTTGTGCTCTCCATGGTTCTTATTTCAGAGAGTCTTGAATACTCTTGTTTCTTTACAGCATCAAGACAGTCTCTTGACATTGCAAGCATTATGAGCATTGTTCTTGAGAGAACTTTGTCGAATTCCGTGTGGGATATTTGCGCTATGCTTTTTATTACGCAATACCGCTCGCCCTGGTCTATTATTTCAAATCCTATGCAGTCTGACAGCCTTTTCAGTATTTCTTGGTATGTGTTTCTTGTGTCAAAGTTTATGGTGACCTCATCGTATCCTACTTGGTATACGTTTGATAGGAAGTTCTTGTTGAATAGTCCTAGCTCGTTCAGGTCTATGGTTGTCTTGCGCAATGATTTGTTTTTGTCCGTGCTTATTGTCAGCAATTGGTTGTTCTCTTCAACATCGAGCTCATCGCCCGGTTTTATGCCAAAGCGTTTTACCCATTTGCTTGGAAGGCTTATTGTTAGCGTAGCTGTTCCGTGCTTTACCACTTTGCGCTTCATGGTCCCAGTCCCCTTTTTCCATTAGTATGTTGTCATAATATAAAAGGATATGTATACAATTTAGATAAATATGTTCAAATAGTTGAATGTATGTTCGTTAAATAAAGTATTTCTAAGTGTTATCTGTTCCATTATCTTTTTAAATGCGTTTCAGTTTCCACGCAAGAATGGCAAATTATGATTTCAAGTCTTTGGAGCCCGAGATTGCAAAGTTCTGGGAAGGTCGGGACATTTATGGAAAGATCAAGAAGAGAAACTCCGGCAATGAGAAGTTTTACTATCTTGACGGGCCTCCTTACACTACAGGCAAGATCCACATAGGTCACGCTTGGGGAAAAGCATTGCGCGATTCAGTTCTTCGTTATAAGAGAATGAAAGGCTTTGATGTATGGGATCGCCCTGGTTTTGATATGCACGGCCTGCCGATCGAGGTGAAGGTCGAACAAAAGCTTGGCATCAAGAACAAGCAGGAGATTGAGAAGATAGGCGTTCAGAAGTTCATCGAGGAGTGCGAGAAGTTCGCCCTTGAGAACTTGTGGCCTATGATTGATGATTTCAAGCGCCTTGGCGTGTGGCTTGATTGGAACGATCCCTATATGACTATTCGCAGCGAGTACATAGAAGGCGGGTGGTGGGCTCTCTCAAAAGCTCACGAGAGGGGGCTTTTGTATCTTGGAAAGAAATCTATGACTTGGTGTCCTAAGTGCGCGACCGCTCTTGCAAAGCACGAGCTTGAGTACGAGCAGAGAAAGGATCCATCCATCTATTTGAAATTTAAGGTTGCAGGAAAAAATGAGTATCTTCTTGTATGGACTACAACTCCTTGGACCATTCCCTTCAATATGGCTGTTATGGCAAGCCCTAAGATAACTTATGTTCGTGCAAGGGCTGGTGATGAGGTCTGGATTCTCGCAAAGGACCTTGTAGATGAAGTCTCTGCTGTGACAAAGAAGGACCTTGAGATCATTGAGGAGTTTTCAGGGGACAAGCTTGAAGGTCTTGCATATGAGTACCCTTTCTCTGATGAGATCCCTTTCCAGAAGGGAAGGGAGCACAGGGTGGTTCTCTCAAGCGAATACGTCTCAACAGATGCTGGAACTGGCCTTGTTCATTGCGCTCCGGGTTGCGGTCCTGAGGACTTTGAGGTTGGCCGGCGAGAGGGCTTGCCCCCTTTCAATGAGACTGATGAGCACGGAGTATTCTCGGATGAAATGGGTCCGCTCTCAGGTCTTAAGGCAAAGGATGATGATGAGAAGTTCATACAGCTTCTTGAGGATAAGGGTGTGTTGCTTGCAAGAAAGAACATAGTTCACGACTACCCTCATTGCTGGAGATCGAAAGATCCTGTAATTTATAGAGCGACAGATCAGTGGTTCCTTGCAACGCAAAAGCTTCGCGATGAGATGGTGAAGCAGAATGAGAAAGTT
>RFLK01000094.1 GCA_003694525.1 Candidatus Woesearchaeota archaeon | reverse complement strand
TTTAAATATTTTTTCACAAGCTCTCGAATATCCTGCTCGTGGCCAGCGCCCACGACAGCCAAAACTCGCGAATCAGGATAGACAGTCAACAAGCCAGCAATCCTTCTGGCCATATAATCATTGCGCTCTTTTACCAAAACGCGATAAACATTAGGATAGCGCTTTTTAACATCCTTGAGAAGAGTCTCTATGAGCTCTTTCTCAGGCACCCTTGCAAGATCTATCTTAACACCCTTTCCAAAAAAACCCTTTACAAGATCCACCAAAAAATTCCACTTCTCACGCCAAGTAAGAGCACTTGAAAACCTGCGAAGAGTAACATCTATCTTCTGATCTATCAGAGCAACCCTTGCACCAACCTCGCCCGCCCTGCGGACAGCTGCCAGCATCTCAGAGCCAGGGCTAACGCCGACCTTTGAGCCAAGCTTTCGCTCAATCCAAGAGCCAAGAATGGCGAAAAGCCAGCCCTTCAAGCCCACCTTGCGAATCATCCGCCAATCCGCCTTAGCCTTGCGATCCTGCAAAAGAGCATCAAGACGAGCGCGATCCAGCTCAACAGCAACAATATCAGGCTTGAACTCGTCAATAGCCAGCCTAACCTCATCAACACTCTCAATCGCAATATGAGATGTCCCAATAATCTTCAACCGTTCCACAAAAACCCTGTTATACAACCTCTATTAAACAGTTACCACAATCTTTAAATAGTTCCCTGAAAGAGTTTGTAGTCGAGGAAATACCATGCTTCGAATGAAAAATATCAAAGAGATGTATGATATGAAGGTCTTCACAGACCAGGGCGACTATTTCGGAGACATAGAAGAGGCAATACTCACAAAAACAAAAGTGCAAGCGTGGAGAATAAGAGCCACAAAAAGCAGTTTCTTAAGCAAGGTCTTAGGCTCTGCAAAGGGAGTTATCGTGCCACACCAGCTGGTAAAAGCCATAGGAGACATAATGATAATAAGCAAGGCAGCAATGCCAAGCTACCCTGAAGAGGAAGAATAAACTCATTCTATTAATATTTAAATAATAGCGCAATCCGAGACGGCATTATGCAACTCTCAGAGTGGGCAAGACACTACATCAAAAGCAAACACTCCCTTGACGATAGCATCAAACACATAGAATTCAAGGATGATGCCATAATACTCAGCAAAGAAAGAGGAACATCAACGTACTTGATAGAAAAAGAACTTGAACCTCCAAAAAAGGAAGCGGACGGAATATTCACGCTCAACACGAAAAAGAACATCCAGACCCTGCTGCGCAATTGGGACACGTTTGCAAAAAACAAAAACCTCACAATAACCTTTGCAAATCCGGAGACGAGCGAGAGATGGTCCATAAAACCACACATACACAACAAGATAATTGAAAAAAAGGCGTTAGAGCGAGGAATAAAAACCCTCTTTTTAAGCATCGAAGAGTACAAGGCATAAAGCCATACTAATACGCCAGCCGGGAATCGAACCCGGGCCATGAGCTTGGGAAGCTCAGATCATACCATTAGACCACTGGCGTGCAAAAACAACCCTTTCATCAAACATAATTAAATCTTCCTTAAATCACAATTTCCAAAAATCACCCAGTATACTAATTAGCAACTTTTATATATCAGTATATTCTCTTTTTCAAATGAAAATCGACAAAAAAATGAGGTGTTCGCATGGAGAAAATTCTTGAGAGAGTCGTAGACAAAGTCGCACAACAAGCAAAACAAACACAAAAAAAGGACGAGCAAACAAAACAATTCAGCAAAATACTCCCAGCACTGCTCGAAAAAGGAATAGACAACATCGACTTCTCAATGTTCACAGAATCCATGAAAACCGCACTCCTCAACTCAATAGGAACAGAATACATGCGAAAAGGCAGAATGAGAGAAGCCATGAAAGCATTCATACTTGCAGGAAACAAAGAAAGCCTCACAGCAATGGGAGACGACTACACAAGAGTATGCCTTTACAGCAACGCAATCGAATGTTACAGACTGGCAAACAACACAAACAAACTCGCAAAAATAGGAACAAAATGCCTTGAAGAAGGCAGAGCGGGAGACGCAATAACAGCATTCAGAGCAATAAACGACACAGCAAAACTCGTCGCAGTAGGAGAAGACTGCCTTCGACGAGAAAAATATGATCACGCAATAGAAGTATTCAGCGCAGTAGGAAACAAAGAAAAACTCGCACAAGTCGGAGACAAAGCCCTGCGAGAGAGACAATTAGGATACGCAGCAAAAGCATACGAACTTGCAGGCGACTCACAACGCCTCTCAACACTCGGAGATGCTTGCCTTAGAGAAGGGCTGTTTGCAACAGCGCACAAAGCATACACCCTTGCAGGAAACACAATGATGGCACAATTCGTGCAACAAAACTTCGGAAACCAACTGAACCTATGACGCTCAAGTGCTCAAGCCACAGAAAAGAACACATCGGAGCCTGCAACTGGTGCGGAGTCAAGATGTGCCAAGAGTGCATATCAAAAAAAGAAGGCAGAAAATACTACTGCTTCAAATGCCACTCGACACTCGGGCGGTACTCAAGAGAAAGAATGCCCAGAAGAACAACATCAGCGCCAATCTCAGGCAGAAGATACCAATTGCAAGACGGCTATTTAGTGCTTGAAGGAGACAAGATATGAACATAGAAAAAATCCAAAAAATAAACCAGCTAGCACAAGAGCTGTGCAAACACGACGCAAACATGGACAGCAGCCAAGCGCTCGAACAAGCAGAAGCAATATACACACAACAACCAAAACAAGAACAGCCAAAACTTCAAGAGCAAGAAAGAGAAGAGACGGCGCCCCAAAACGC
>RFLK01000014.1 GCA_003694525.1 Candidatus Woesearchaeota archaeon | reverse complement strand
TTATTCATTATCAAATCTTCTTCAATCTTGTAAGGTAAAGGAACGCTAGAAATTATAATACCTGGTCTTGCTTTTTTGTTTTTTTTGTAACAGGAGAAAACTATGTCCAAGTAAAATTCAGCAGTAGTTTCTGGTCCAAGACCTCCAATTATTCCAACTGTTTTCATATTAATATGAAACTTTTTAAGTTTTTTATAATTTTTGCTTTTACCCAATCTCCTATTCCAAGTTCTAGAACTTCAAATCTATTGAGTTTAACAACTATTAAACGCAATATTTATTACATATGATGATTTTATCGAAGCAAATTTCTAACTGTTCTTAATTATCTTGTTTTGTCGTATGGCAACCAATTCAAATGCAGGTGTTGATAATACAATTCAAACGCGGTCGAGCCTTTCCTCATAACCGCAATCAAGACATATAAGAGTGGACAAGTTATCAACCAAGTCAACGTGGCCAGAGCCGCATTTCGGGCATTTGTGAGCAGCGTCGGGGCTTGCAATGTGAACCATTATCAAAATCAGACTAGATAGCTTTTTACTTCTTACCCTTCTTTTTGGCCTCTTTCATCTTCTTGGTGATTCCTATCTTCTCATTGCAACTCTCACACTCAAAGACTATCGCAGGCACTCCCTTGAAAGTACGCCTCTTGAAAGGAACCTGAGTCTCCCCTTCGTGCTTGCACTTGGGACAAGTATATGCGATGTTGCACAAAAGACCCTCCTCGTACTCTTTCTTGTCAACCCTGTAGCCGCACTCAGGACAAACATACTCCTTTGCACGAATCTTAACATCACCGGTCTTCTCATCGCGGGGCTTTCCCATCAGGGCCTTTTTGCACTCAGGGCACTTTTCGCGAAACACCCAAGCCATAACCTTGCCAGAATCCACGCTCCTTCGAGTGAAATAAACGCACTCATCCATTGATTCAGGACGCTTTAGAGCCATAAAACAAGAATTAGCTAAGAAATTTTTAAAACTTGCGCACAAGCAAAGCTTTGAGAGCAGATAAGAATGGAATATTACAACAAAACAGCACGCAGTTACAACGAATTGCACGGAGAAGAGCAGAAAAGAAAAGCCAGACTCGTGCTTGAAAGAATACAAGTTAAAAAAAGCGACAAATTGCTCGATGTAGGCTGCGGCACAGGAATTGCAACAGAACTTTTTGATTGCGAGAAGACAGGAATAGACCCATCAGAGAAACTTCTTCTTCAAGCAAGGTTCAAGACGGTGAGGGGCGTTGCAGAAAACCTGCCATTTGATGATTGCAGTTTTGATATAGTGATATCACTTACCGCAAGCCACCACTTTACAGATGCAGAGAAAGCATTCAATGAAATGAAGCGAGTTGCAAAAAGAACCATTGTTGTAAGCGTCCTGAAAAAATCAGCTCAGGCAGAAAAGCTGATAGGGCTTGCACGAAAGATTTTCAGAGTGGCAGAAGAAATTCAAGACACTCACGACATAATCTTCATATGCCACAAGGTATAAATAGAAAAGACAAGTTATCTGAACCATGCGAGTTCCAGAATTTTTGAAAGAGGTGATAAGAAGCTTTTATGCTCCAAGCTACAAGCACCTTGCAAGAAGGCCGTTTCTACAATCACTAAAATACATGAGCAAAACCTTGCTAATAGCAGTTGCAATATCGAGCCTGTTCTTCATACCTCAAATCCTTCTAATAGGAGGATCAATAGAAAGGCAGTTATCAAACTTTGAATCACTGACGCTTAGCGCAAATGCATCCCAGGCGTCCGCTCTAATAGTCCCATCGAGAAACCCCTGGATAATAGTAGACCTTGCAAACAACAGGACATTGAGCGAAGAGCTTCTTGTAATAGATGCCAACAAAGTTCAATACAGGATGTTCAAAATAAAGGAAATACCAAGAGCACAATTCAAGAATCCCACAGAACACTCAAAAAACATAGCTTCAGTTGTCAGAAATCTTGCAATACTTCTGGCTCCCGGAATTGCCTTGCTAATATACATCAGATTATGGCTCAAATACTTGCTTATGATAATAGCGATGGGAACATTGTTCTTCATACTCCTGGACCTTACAAGGTACAAGCACAAGTACAAGGAGATGTTATCAATTGCAGCGCACGCGATAACGCCCGTAATATTCATAGAGCTGATAAGCGCGCCACTTACTGCAATCCACCTGCTGCCCGTTGGAAAATTCCTTGGGCTGAACATATACCTCACATCAATAATCCTTTTCGCAGGAATGATGATATACGGAATTGTTGGAAGCTTCTTGCCAGGAAAAGAAAAACAAAAGGATAAGAGCGAATGATCAGAAAAAGATGTGAGCGTGAAAGCTTGTGAGCATATACGATCCGCGACAAACAGTTCTTGTAACTTGCAGAGGAACTGTTGAAATCATAGGAAAACCAACTGAAAAAGACGATATCGCAACAGTGCACTGGCACTCGCCAGCAAGCACAAGCCCGCCACTTTATGCCGTATTCATAAGCAAACAAGTTCTTGCAGACAAAATAATAAGAGCAAGCCAAGCATTTGTTGTGAACTTTATGGGAATTGAAAACAAGGAAGAGATAATAAGAGCAAGCCGTCTTTCAGCAGAATACTCTCACAAGTGCGAAGAAGTCAAGCTTACAGAAGCGAGCTGTTCAAAACTCGTCGACTGTTTTCGAGTAAAAGAGGCTCTTGCGTGGATTGAGTGCGAAGTTGTGAAAATAATAGATGCAGGCGATCACACCTGCTTTATAGGAAGGATTGTTCATGAGGAGATTACGCGAGAGGGTGGGCGCGCATTCCATATGGGTGGCGAGGCTTACACCACAACAAGAGATTAGTCTAACTCTTGCCCAGCTCTTCCTCAAATACCTTCTTATAATCCTCCAAGACTTTCTTGAAGCGCTCGTTGAGCTCGCTGTTGATTACGTACTCGACACCTGACCTGCTAATTATGATGCGGGAAAGCCAAGGCCTTGAGCCAACCTCAAAAACGAACTTGCCCTTTGAGACTATCTCCTTTTCAACAGCATCTGCTAGAGGAGCCCTCCAATGAGCATTGTGAGCCTTTCGCAGAGCTGAGAACACCTTGTTGATGAAATCCTGTGTCAACATGACAAATAGAGCGACAAAAGAACTATTTTATAACGATTTCTCACTGCCTTGAGCGCACTCGGCAGACATAGGGCAAATCCTGCGGAAAATTCTTGGGGATTTTTCGACGAGAGAGGGCGCTTTCAAGCCCTTTTTGAAACACAACCAAAAGCTTTATAAATAACCCTTTTGACTTTCGCTTTCATAACACTCAAGACAAGGAGGGGAATATGGCTAGAGAAAAACCACACATGAATATCGTTTTCGTCGGTCACGTTGACCACGGTAAATCAACCACTGTTGGACGCCTAATGTTCGATGCAGGAGCAATCGAAGAGCAGGTTATGCGAAAGCTGAAAGAAAAAGCAGAATCTCTCGGAAAAGGCGGTTTCGAGTTCGCATTCGTTATGGACTCTCTCAAAGAAGAGCAAGAGAGAGGAGTTACAATCGACCTCTCTCACAAGAAGTTCCAGACGAGCAAGTTCGACTTCACCATCATCGACGCTCCAGGACACAAGGACTTCATCAAGAACATGATCACAGGAGCATCGCAAGCAGATGCAGCAGTCCTTCTTGTCGGACACGAAGGAGTTATGGCACAGACAAAAGAACACGCTTTCTTGTGCAAGACCCTGGGCGTACAGCAACTGATAGTTGCAGTTAACAAGATGGACCTTGCAGGATACGATGAGAAGAAATTCAACGAAGTAAAAGAGCAAGTCACAAACCTTCTCAAGAGCGTAGGATACGATGTGAGCAAGATTCCAATAGTTCCAATCGCATCATACCCTGGCGATAATGTCGTCAAGAAAACAGACAAGATGCCTTGGTACAGCGGTCCAACCTTGCTTGAAGCACTGGACAACCTAGAGCCAAAGCACAAACCAACAGACCTTCCACTGAGACTTCCAGTCCAAGATGTGTACAACATCAAGGGAATCGGAGTCGTTCCAGTCGGAAAAGTCGAAACCGGCGTTCTAAAAGTAGGACAGAAGATAATCTTCATGCCAGGGCCTGCAGGAACCGGAGTGACCGGAGAGGTCAAGAGCATCGAGATGCACCACGAGCAGTTCCAAGAAGCAGAGCCAGGAGACAATGTCGGATTCAACGTTAGAGGCGTTGAAAAGAAAGACATCAAGCGTGGAGACGTTGTGGGACCTGCAGACAACCCTCCAACAGTTGTTGCAGAGTTTACAGCAAACCTGATCGTGCTGAACCACCCAAGCGTCATCACAGTAGGATACACGCCGGTGTTCCACATCCACACAGCGCAGGTTGCCTGCCAGTTCGTTGAGATCGTAAAGAAGATCAACCCAGCGACAGGAGAAACACTCCAAGAGAACCCAGACTTTATCAAAAACGGCGATGCTGCAGTAGTCAAGCTAAAGCCAGTGCAGCCAGTCGTCATAGAAAAAGTCAAGGAGTTCCCGCCACTGGGACGCTTTGCAATCCGCGACTCAGGACAAACAGTTGCAGCGGGAATGTGCACTGACGTTGTGAAGAAGTGAGGAAGACAAAGGAAATTTTTTCCTTTTTATTATTACCATGCAAAAAGCCCGAATAAAACTTGCAAGCATAGACATAGACAAGCTCAACACTACTTGCAACTACATCAAGGACATTGCAGAAAAAACAGGGGTTGAAATCAGAGGACCAATACCTCTTCCAACAAAACGCCTGCGCTTGACAACAAGAAAATCACCAGTAGGAAGAGGAACTGAAACCTGGGAGCGCTATGAGATGCGCGTGCACAAAAGACTGATAGACCTCGGACTTGACGAGCGCGCACTTCGACTTGTTATGAGAATACCCGTTCCGGAAGGACTAAACATAGAAATAGAAATGATCGACGTCTGATAAGACGAGACTTGTTCTAAAATCAACACATTTTTATACGCGAAAGCGAAACATTGAACAATGATCTGGCTCTATGCAATTCTATCAGTTCTTGCTGTAAGCGCAATATCATTCATAGGAGCCGCAAGCCTGTTCTTTTCAGCAAAACAAGCAAAAATAGTGGGATATCTGGTAAGCTTTGCAGCAGGAGGAATGCTTGGAGCGTCAATACTTCACCTGCTTCCAGAAGCTGCAGAAGAGGCAGGATCGTTCAATCACTTAGTCGCAGGCGGAGTTATAATTGGAATTGTAGCATCATTCCTTTTCGAAAACTTCCTCTGGAGACACTACCACTCGCATTCAGGACACACTGAGCACGAACACGTAGAGCCTGTAGCATACCTGAACCTTCTGGGAGACGGGCTTCACAACTTTCTTGACGGGCTGATAATAGGCGCATCGTACCTTGCAAGCATACCTTTGGGAATATCAACAACACTTGCAGTAGTACTCCACGAAATACCGCAGGAGATAGGAGACTTTGGAATACTCGTCAGCGCAGGATTTAGCAGAGCAAAAGCGCTCTTTGTAAACTTTTTATCCGCGCTCTCTGCAATTGCAGGCGCAATAATCGCACTCTCTCTTCAGAGCAATGCAAATGCAACTCTATACCTTGTACCATTTGCTGCAGGGAACTTCCTTTACATATCACTCACAGACCTTGTTCCAGAACTGCACCACGCAAGCAAAACAAAAGACGCAGGAAAACACATAGCACTATTCCTGTTAGGAATTGCGATAATGGTAGCACTATCCTTAATTGAATAAAAAAATGGAAAAAGTAGACCAAGTAGATGCGCACGATAACATAGTTGCGACGATAACAAGAAAGCAAGCGCACAATGAAGAGCTTTTGCACAGAGGAATAATAGTTCTGGTCTTCAACCCTGAAGGAGAGCTGTTTGTGCAAAAAAGAAGCGCTCACAAAAGCACATTCCCATCGCTCCTTGAAGGATCGCTCTCAGGACACGTCAAAGCAGGAGAGACTTATGAACAAGCAGCGCTCAGAGAGTTGAGAGAAGAGCTTGGAATAATAACAACACCAGCAAAACTCAAATTCATAACCAGATTCGGACTACACGAAGGATGCGAGAGAATGCTCGCAGGACTATACGCGCTCAGAGATTACAGAGGAGAGCCAACCCTCGATAAAGAAGAAGTAGAATCAGGACAGTGGATTGCAATAGAAGCCCTTGAAAAAGAGATGAAAAAAGAGCCCTCAAAATTCTCCCCAGTATTCTTGAAAGCATATTCAGAATTCAAAGACCACTGCAACAGGACAAAGGATTACATTGAAGCCTGACACTTATTTAATTTCTGAACTAAAATGAAAAAAGTACGCCGCGGCCGGTCTGAGCCGGGATACAAGAAAAACGCGGTTTGCGTTTTTCTGTACAGAAAATCCCGATTTCAAACTGAAAAGAAAAAAGTACGCCGCGGCCCGGATTTGAACCGGGATATCCTTGACGGAAAGCAGGGTTCAAGCCTGCCGCAATACCGGGTTATGCGACCGCGGCGTTTGTGATTTTT